>JBMOJG010000364.1:0-4173 GCA_049316925.1 Alsobacter sp.
CTTTCCCGGGCCAGACGCCGGAGCCCCGATGCCTTCTGTTCCGCCCGATCCGGACACCACCACGCCGCGGGACTTCACCGTCGTGCGCAGCGTCCGGCGTCTGGAAGGTCCGCTTGCCGACGCCGTGCTGGCCATCGGCAATTTTGACGGCATTCACCGCGGCCACGCGGTGGTGATCGGCCGCGCTCGTGCACTGGCGGCGCGGCTGGGCCGGCCGTGTGGGGTGCTGACCTTCGAACCCCATCCCCGGGACGTGTTCAGGCCCGACTCACCGGTGTTTCGCCTGACCGACGCGCCGGTGAAACTCGGCCTTCTCGCCGAAAGCCGGCTCGACGGCGCGGTCGTGCTGCCGTTCAACCGCGATCTTGCCGCCACGACGGCGGAGGCCTTCGTCGACGACATCCTGGTTGATGGCCTTGGCCTTGGTGGTGTCGTGGTCGGCTGGGACTTCCATTTCGGCCGCGGCAGGGCCGGTTCGCCCGCCATGCTGCGCGAGCGTGGAGAGGCCCGCGGTCTCGCCGTCGAGATCGTCGAACCGCATGGCGGCCCTGACGAGCCGGTGTCCTCCACGGGGATCCGCACTGCGCTGGCACGGGGCGATGTCGAGCGGGCCGCGGCGCTGCTCGGCTGGCGCTGGCTCGTGCGCGGCACCGTGGTGCATGGTGACAAGCGCGGTCGCACGCTGGGCTACCCGACAGCCAACATCCTGCTGCCCCCGTCCTGCGGCCTCGCGCACGGCATCTATGCGGTGCGGCTGGCCGTCGACGGCACCGTGCATGGCGGCGTTGCAAGCTTCGGCCGCCGGCCGACTTTCGACGACGGCGCGCCGCGTCTTGAAGTGTTCGTGTTCGACTTTGCCGGCGATCTCTACCACAGGGTCGTGGACGTCGAGTTCTGTGCGTTCATCCGCGGTGAAGCGAAGTTCGACGGCATCGACGCGCTGATTGCCCAGATGGACCGCGACAGCAGCGCCGCCCGGGGCGCTCAGGCCCGGGCAGCCGATGTTCCGGCCCCGTCGGCCCTGCCGCTGCCGCGCTGATCCGTGGCGTTGCACGAACTGATTCACGATATTGCGGAATGCTGATTGCAAACCACGCGAAAGAAAATCGCGTCGTCAACTATTATTTATCTTGACAGAAAATGAATCAGTCAGTTAGAGATTGATTTATGAATATTTTGGAGGTTAAGATGACCTTTATTGGACATTACTTCACCGGAAAAAATAATAAAGATCATAATTCTGTGTCATTGAAGAAAAGTGATTATAAAAACGAAATTAATAAGATTGAAGACTCGGTCAAATATCTGACCGCGCCAAATTCTAAATTAGATAGCCCCGAAAACGAAATAACATCGATAATGGATGCTCTGAAAGAGCAGGCACTCAGTCTTAAGTGCGAGCAAAACAAATTTATTTCGGATTGGCAGATTGCCGTAGACCTCCTGGCCGGCCGTGTCTCTAAAATCCATCCGCTCTTGGCCAAGAATATGGAGGCTTTTGCAGATCGCGAGCGCGAAATAGTGCGTGTCTCCGCTTCGGAAGCCGAGCTTTCCCGCCGTCTGCTCGATGCCGAACGTGACCTGTCGCATTATCGCCCGACCGCCGTGCGTCTTGAAGACGAGCTGCACCGCGCCCGCAACCTCCTCTCCGACAGCCAGAAGCGGGTCGAGGATCTCGAAGCGGAACGTGAAAAGTCCCAGCGAGCTTTCAGTGACCTGGCAAACAAGGCAGCGTCTGATGTGGCGGCGCGTCAACGCCTCATGGAGGAGAGCGCGACCTACCTTCAGAAGCTGCAGGACCATGACACCTCCCTCAAAGCTCTCTTGCGCGAGTCATCGCACATGAAGAGCGAGTTGGTTTCCAGGACCAGCGACGCCGAACGGCTCGAGGCCGAGCTGGGCAATCTGACCAAAAAGCTGACGACCGAGTTCGACGAGCACTCCCGTTCAAAAGGGATGGTCGACACGTTGAGGGCGCAGCTTGCACAGGCAAGGCTCGATGCAATCACCACCGTGAACGACGCAGAGGAGCGCGAGAGGCGCGCGCTCGAAATGGCCGCCTCGCACGAGAAGCAGTGCCACGATCTGGAGATCCGGCAGACGGCGCTTCTGTCCAAGATCGACTTCCTGGAGCGGCTGAACACGCGTCATCGCGACGAATTGCGGCGCCAGCTGGATCAGATCGGCAATCTTGATGCGTCAAACCGCAGCTTGCTTGATGCTTTGTCGCGTCACAATAATACAGAAGAAAATATTCATGACGATAGTAAGAATATTTCTGCAAAATCTGTAAAACTGCATGCAGTCAACGAAAATAGATAGCTATTTTGCAGTAATGCGATCGAAAATGCAATCAAGTGGCGAGCGGCCATCACTTTGATGGCCGCTTTTGCATTGAAATGAGACGTGAAAGCATTGCAGATGTTGGCCTGGGCCAATGTCAATCCGGGCAAGCCCCATGTCGTTGACGCACGCACGGGATCGCCGTATCGCCGTGGTGCAATTCCGCGTGTAATTGGCTATGATCACGAGCATGAGTGATCTGTGTGTCTGGCAGCGCAACGCCCTTGGCGGATCCTGTGCGCGAATTACGGGCCCGGCCCGCGGGTAGGCGGTTGCGCCGCCCCCGGGTCCGGGATTGCCGCGCCTGCGCGCCCTCACCCTTTCCTCGCCCCTGCGCCCGCTGCCCGATGCGGCCGGCCCGACACGGTTGCAAGCCATGACGTCCACCCTCGACCCGGCCCCGCCCGCGGCCGCCCGCGACTATTCCAAGACTCTTTTCCTGCCGCAGACCGAGTTTCCGATGCGCGCCGGCTTACCCCAGCGCGAGCCGGAACTGCTGCGCCGCTGGCACGAGCGCGGCCTCTACCGCCGGCTGCGGGAGAGCGCCGCCGGCCGGCCGAAATTCGTGCTGCACGATGGCCCGCCCTACGCCAACGGCAACATCCACATCGGCCACGCGCTCAACAAGATCCTCAAGGACATGGTCACCCGCTCCCAGCAGATGCTCGGGCATGACAGCAACTACGTGCCCGGCTGGGACTGCCATGGCCTGCCGATCGAGTGGAAGATCGAGGAGGAGTATCGCAAGAAGGGCCGCGACAAGGACGCGGTCGACAAGGTCGAGTTCCGCCAGGAATGCCGCAGCTTCGCGCAGCATTGGCTCGGCGTGCAGCGCGAGGAGTTCAAGCGGCTCGGCGTCGAGGGCGACTGGGACAATCCCTATTCGACCATGGCCTTCCCGGCCGAGGCGCAGATCGCCCGCGAGCTGATGGCGTTTGCCACCTCCGGACAGCTCTATCGCGGCTCCAAGCCGGTGATGTGGTCGGTGGTCGAGCGCACGGCGCTGGCCGAGGCCGAGGTCGAGTATCACGACCACACGTCCCAGACCGTGTGGGTCAAGTTCAAGGTGGCCGACACACGCGACGTGTCGCTGTCGGATGCCAGCGTGGTGATCTGGACCACCACTCCGTGGACGATCCCGGCCAACCGCGCGATCGCCTACGGCGCCGGCATCGCTTACGGGCTCTACAAGGTGACGGCCGCCCCCGAGAACAACTGGGCGAAAGCCGGTGACCTCTACATCCTCGCCGACGCCCTGGCCGGCGAGGTCATGAAGGCCGCCAAGGTCGACGCATTCCAGCGCCTGCGCGAGGTCGATCCGGCCTTCGTGACGACCTGCCTGCACCCGCTGCACGGTGTCGAGGGGGCTGATGGCGCCTATGACTTCTCCGTGCCGATGGTGCCGGCCGACTATGTCACCGACGATGCCGGCACCGGCTTCGTCCACACCGCCCCCGGCCACGGCGCCGACGACTACATCACCTTCATCAACAACCGGGCTGCGTTCGAGGCCTGCGGCACCACCGAGGTGCCGCACACCGTCGGGCCTGACGGGGCCTATTATCCGACCGTGAAGCTCTTCGCCGGTGCCCGCGTGTTCGACGACAAGGGCAAGGACGGCGACGCCAACAAGCGCGTCATCGACATGCTCGCCGCCGTCGGCGCGCTGGCGGCGCGCGGCAGGCTGGTCCACTCCTATCCGCACTCGTGGCGCTCGAAGGCACCGCTGCTGTTCCGTAACACGCCGCAATGGTTCATCGCCATGGACCGGCCGGTCGAGAGCCTCGACGGCCGCAGCCTGCGCGAGGTTGCGCTCGCCGCCATCGCCCG
>JBMOJG010000365.1:0-4170 GCA_049316925.1 Alsobacter sp.
ACAAGATGCGCGGTGCCATCAACTCGCAGGTCCGCCTGAAGATCGCCCGCAAGGGCAACAGCGATCCGCTGGAGCTGAAGCTGACCCGCGATGTCATCCGCATCCGCTCGGTGCGCTCGCGCACCGAGGGCGATGTCGGTTATGTCCGCATCACCCAGTTCAACGAGCAGACCTTCGAGGGGCTCAAGAACGCGATCGACTCGATGACCAAGGAGATCGGGGCGGACAAGCTCAAGGGCTTCGTGCTCGATCTGCGCAACAACCCCGGCGGCCTGCTCGATCAGGCCATTGCGGTCTCCGACGCATTCCTCGAGCGTGGTGAGATCGTATCCACCCGTGGCCGCAACGCCGACGAGACCCAGCGCTACAATGCCCGCGCCGGCGATCTCACCAAGGGGAAGCCGGTGATCGTCCTGATCAATGGCGGCTCGGCCTCGGCGTCCGAGATCGTGGCCGGTGCCCTTCAGGACCACAAGCGCGCCACGATCATCGGGTCGCGCTCCTTCGGCAAGGGATCGGTGCAGACCATCATCCCGCTGGGCTCCAACGGCGCCGTGCGGCTGACGACGGCACGCTACTACACGCCCTCGGGCCGCTCGATCCAGGCCAAGGGAATCGATCCGGACACGCAGGTGCTCAACGAGGTCCCGGCCGAGCTCAAGGGCAAGGACGAGACCAAGGGCGAGGCCAGCCTGAAGGGCCATCTGAAGAACGGCGAGGACGAGAAGGGCGGCTCTTCCGCCTACGTGCCGCCGGATCCCAAGAACGACAAGCAGCTCAACTACGCCTTCGATCTGCTCCGTGGCGTCAAGGTGAACGACGCCAGCAGCAAGACCAAAGAGCCGGCCTCCAAGGCAAACTGATCCGGTTGCAGACACGAACGGCGGCGCGCCTTACGGGAGCGCCGTCGTTTTTCGTTGCGGCTGCGCGTCGTGGCTGTTGCGATATGGCGCGGTTGATGGCTTCGTTGTCCCATCTGATTCGCGCAGCAGCGGAGCGTTGCCCCGGGGCCGGTCGCGCCCGGGCCTGTTCCAGCCCTGAGATGGACTCGTGACACTCGGCCACGACGATCTCATCCGACCACTCGGCCTCGAGCCGGCCCGCGCGCCGCGCCGCGTGACCTTGCCGCTGGGACAGGTGTTTGTCGGGTTCGTCGCCAGCCTGTTCATGGCCCTGGCGGCCTACCTGGTTTTCGTCAAGGACCCGTTCGGCGGCGAGCCCTATGCGATCGCCGTGGTCGAGCGTGCCCGCCGGCCGGATCCCTTGCCGCCGCAGCTGACTGTCCAGCAGGCGCCGGACGCACCTGAGCAGCCGGCCCCCGCAGGCACGCCCGGCCAGCAATCCGCCGCCGATGCTGAACGCGAGACGGGCGTCCGCGTCGTGCGCGGCGGCTCCGGCGAAACCGCGCAGGGCGTCGTCATCCGCGTCCCCACGCCTCCCGTGAGGCTCACTCCTGCGCCCGACAGACGCCTGTTCGAGCGTTCGCGCCACGGCTCCCTGCCACGCATCGGCGCCGATGGCGCCCGGCCGGCCGATGTGTATGCCCGCCCGGCGCCCCAGACCCCGGCGCGTGTCGGACGCATCGCCATCGTGGTCGGCGGCCTCGGCCTCAGCCAGGCGATGACGTCGGACGCCGTATCGAAGCTGCCGGGGCCGGTGACGCTGGCCTTCGCCCCCTACGGCTCCGAGCTCGAGCGTCAGGTCGCCCGGGCCCGGGAGGACGGGCATGAGGTCATGCTGCAGGTGCCGATGGAGCCCTTTGACTATCCCGACAACGATCCCGGCCCGCATACGCTGACCGCGTCCGCCCAGCCTGGCGAGACGGTGGACCGGCTGCACTGGGTCATGAGTCGGTTCACGGGCTATGTCGGGATCATCAACTACATGGGCGCCCGCTTCACCTCGAACGAGCAGGCGCTCACGCCCGTCCTCAAGGACATCGCCGCCCGCGGGCTGCTGGTGCTCGACGACGGCTCGTCACCGCGCAGCCTCATGGGCAGCACCGCCCAGGCGCTGAAGTTGCCGGCATCGCGCGGCGACACGGTGGTGGACACGGTTCCCAAGGCCTCCGCCATCGACGACCAGCTGTCCCGCCTTGAGACCATCGCCCGCGAGCGCGGCAGTGCGATCGGTGTGGCAAGCGGGCTCCCCCTGACGGTCGAGCGTCTGGTACAGTGGTCGCGCGGCCTCGAGGCGAAGGGCTTCGTGCTCGTGCCGGTCAGTGCCGCCGTCGCCCGGCCGGGCAAGAGCTGAGCCGGTCGGTAGCAAGGCGGTCGAGGGGAAGCGCCGGTCATGGGCCATCGCGACAAGCATCGAGACCCGTCGACCCTGCCCTACCGACCCTGCGTCGGCGTCATGCTGCTGAACCGTGACGGGAAGGTCTTTGTCGGACGGCGCCGCGCCGAGGCCGGCCCCGAGCATGTCGATGGCGGCCACGCCTGGCAGATGCCCCAGGGCGGCATCGACACCGGCGAGGCGCCCTACGACGCAGCGCTGCGTGAACTGGCAGAGGAAACCAGTGTCACCACCGTGACCTTCGCCGCCGAGGCCCCGGACTGGTTCTCCTACGACCTGCCACCCGCCATCATCGGGCGGTCCTGGAAGGGACGCTATCGCGGCCAGACGCAGAAATGGTTCGCCTTCCGCTTCGACGGCGACGAGAGCGAGATCAACATCGCGACCCCCGCCGGCGACCACAAGGCCGAGTTCGACGCCTGGCGCTGGGTCACCATGGCCGACCTTCCTGGCCTGATCATCCCGTTCAAGCGTCCGGTCTACGAGCAGGTCGTCGCCGCCTTCGCCCATCTGGCGGGGCCCTGAACGCTGCGGCCCGAGCCCTCCGCTCAATGCGCCGGGCGGGACCAGCCGGGAACAGGGACGAGCACGGGCGCCGGGCGTGGGACAGACGGGTTGGTTCCTGTCCCCGGCCCGGGCCGCCCGCCGACGCCCGGCCGGGACGGGCCGGACTGGTCCTGGCCGCTCCCCTGGCTGCCATTCTGGTTGCCGATCTGCACGTCAGCGCCGATGAACAGCTGCGGCTGTGTTCGCCCCCGGGGTGCCGGAAGGTCGGCGCACGGGTTGTAGGATTCGGCCCGCACCGGTCCTCTCTGCCGCGGCACGCTGTCGACGACGGCGAAGGAACCGTAGTCGGGACACTCGTCCGGCTTGCCTGCATCCACGGTTGCGCGACTGCCGTCGGCCAATCCGGGCCCGGCAAGAAGCATCATAACGGTGGCGACAGCGAGAACGCGGATCATTGTCTGAGCCTAGCCGTCGGCGGTTAACGGGCCGCGAAGCGTCGCGTGCCGTCAGCGAGGCCGCTCGGCAGCCGGTACGGCCGGCGCCGCCGCCGTCCGGGCCAGCGCCCTCTCCCGATGCGCCGTGTAGAGCCCGCTGGCGGCGATCACCGCCGCGCCGGCGGCCGTCCACGGTCCCGGCAGAGTGCCGAAGACGACCAGCCCGCACACGGTCGCGCTGATCAGCTGGGTGTAGCTGAACGGCGCCAGGACCGAGGCCGGCGCCCGGCGGAAGGCCATCACCACCAGCCAGTGGCCGGCCGTCGACAGCACCGCCATGAAAACGCCGAGACCAATGTCGCGCGCCGACATCGGGCCCCAGAAGAAAGGCACGAACGCGCACAGCACCACGAAGCCGGCCAGCGACGAGTAGGCGAGCGTCGTCTCGGGCGGATCGCCGGCACCCAGCCGCGTCAGGATTGCCGCCACTGCCCAGCACAGGGCCGAGAGCAGCGGCAGCAGGGCGGCCGGGTCGAACGCGCTGGTGCCGGGCCGCACGATCATCACCACGCCGGCCAGCCCGACCAGCGCGGCGATCCAGCGGCGCGCGTCGACCCGCTCGCCGAGCAGCGGGATCGATAGCGCGGTGATCATCAGCGGCGCCACGAAGCTCAGCGCCGTCATGTCGGTGACCGGCAGGTACCGCAGCCCGCTCATGAAAAACATCGCCGCGCCCGCCAGCGCGACGCCACGCAGCACCTGCACGCCGGGCCGCCGCGACGACAGCAGCCGCGGACCGCGCGCCACCAGGCCGACCGGCACCACGATCAGCACGAACACCAGAAAGCGCAGCCATGTCGCCTGGATCGGCGGGATCGACTGGGTCAGCACCTTGGCGGCCGTGTCGGAAATGGCGAACACCACGGTCGAGGTG
>JBMOJG010000366.1:0-4154 GCA_049316925.1 Alsobacter sp.
TGCTGCGCGCCGGCAACACGACGACCACGGTCGACGTGTCGCTGGCCGGTGACCCGGCTGTCACCGCGGTCGGCCGCATCCGCGAGGTCTCGCCGGAGGCCGATCCTGTCACCCGCACCTTCCGCGTTCGTGTCGGCCTGGACAATCCGCCGGAGGCCATGCGGCTGGGCGCCACCATCATCGGGACGGTCGCGATGGCGTCGAGTGTCATCACCGCGATTCCGGCCCTGGCGCTGACGTCGGAGCGCGGCGCGCCCGCCGTATGGGTCGTCGATCCGGCCAGCTCGACGGTGGCGCTGCGCCCGGTCGACGTGCTGCGCTTCGACACCGATCGCGTCATCCTTGCGCAGGGGCTCGAGCCGGGCGACGTCATCGTCGCCGCCGGCGTTCAGGCCCTGTTTCCGGGCCAGCGGGTCCGGCCGCTGCCAGCCCGCAGGCTCGCGACGCAGACCACCACTCGCAACGCCGAAGGCGGGCCTTTGCCCGGGGGGACCAGGGGATGAAACAGCCAAGCGCGACGACGCCTGCCAACAGATCGGTGATGGAGCGGTTCCTCGACACGGTCGAGGCCGTCGGCAACAAGGTGCCACACCCTGTCGTCATCTTCCTCATCCTGATCGCCATCGTGATCGGCCTCTCCGCCATCCTGAGCTTCTTCGGGACGTCGGTGACCGTCGACCAGATCAATCCGCAGACCCAGAAGATCGAGCCCGTCACCACCGTGCTGCGCAGCCTGCTCAGCACCGAGGGCATCCGCTTCCTCTACATCTCGCTGATCCCGAACTTCATGAGCTTCACAGCCGTCGGCCTGATGATCGCCGCCATGATCGGCGCCGGCGTCGCCGAGGAATCCGGCCTCGTGAATGCCCTGATCCGCAAGCTGGTGATCGTGTCCCCGCGCTGGGCGCTGACCTACATCCTCGCCTTCGTGGGCATCATCGCCAGCATCGCGGCGGACGCGGGCTACCTCGTCCTGATCCCGCTGGCCGGCGTCGCCTACATGAGCATCGGCCGCCATCCGCTCGCCGGCATCGCGCTCGGCTTCGCCGCGGTGGCCGGCGCCTTCACGGTCAACATGCTGATCAAGCCGCTGGACGCGGTGCTGGTCGAGTTCACCAACGACGCGATCCACCTCGTCGACCGCAACCGGTCGATCGGGCTGGCGTCGAACGTCTACTTCTCCTTCGCCTCGGTGGCGTTCCTGACTTTTGTGATCGCGCTGATCACCGACAAGATCATCGAGCCGCGCCTCGGGCCCTACAAGCCCGAGGGAGGCGCAACGATGGGCACCGATACCGGCGCGACCCTGTCCGACGCCGAGCACCGCGGCCTGCGCTTTGCGCTCTACGGCCTGATCGGCGTCATCGTGGTGCTGGGCCTGCTGTCGATTCCCCCCGGCGCCCCGCTGCGCAACCCGACCACCGGCGAGCTGATCGGCAATTCGCCGTTCATGAACGGGCTGATCGCCGTCATCACCATCACCTTCCTGACCACGGGCTGGGCCTATGGCGTTGGCGCCGGGACGCTGAAGACGCTGACCGAGGTGATCCGCGCCATCGAGAAGGCGATCACCAATCTGGGCCCGACGATCTTCCTGTTCTTCGTGCTCAGCCAGTTCGTGGCCTACTTCACCTACACCAACATGGGCACGATCATGGCCCTGAAGCTGGCCGGTGTGCTGCAGTCCTCGAACATCGGCGCCTTGCCGCTGCTGCTCGGCTTCATCGTCGTCGTCGCCATCATCGACCTGCTGCTCACCGGTGCGATCGCCAAATGGGCCATCTTCGCCCCGGTCTTCGTGCCGCTGCTGATGAAGCTCGGCGTCGAGCCCGAGGCCGTGCTGGCGGCCTACCGGGTGGCGGATTCGCCAATGAACGCCATCACCCCGCTCAATGCCTATTTCGCCATGGTGGTCGGCCTGACGCAGAAATACGACAAGTCGTCGGGCGTCGGGACGGTCGTGTCGATGATGCTTCCCTATGTGGTGATCATGTTCGTCCTCTGGACCGCACTCTTCGCCGTCTGGAAGATGCTGGGCCTGCCGTGGGGCCTTTGAGCCGGTGATCGACCGCAACGCTGCGACAACCGGCCGGGCCCCCGCAAGGGGCCCGGTCTCGTTTGCCCGCGGATCAGGACCTGCCCCGTCATGAGCGGAGATCTGTCCGCGCTTGAACCGCTGCTGCCGGCCGAGCTGCGCATTCTGGCCGCACTCCGCCTCGGTGATTTCGACCGGCTCGGTGACGGCTCGCTGCCGACCGACGGCGACCCGGACCGGGTCGTGCGTGCCGAGCTTCTGCGGTTTTTGCTGTTGGGTGGCGACGGCGCCGTGAAGCCCCACGAAAAGGGCGTCCGCGTCAGCGGTGGCTGGATCACCGGACAGCTCGACCTCGAGGGCTGCCGGATCCCCCGCGACATTGGCCTGAAGGACTGCCACTTCGAGGCAGCACCGGTGTTGCGCTCTGCCATCATCGACAACCTGTTCCTCGACGGGTCCGAGGTGCCGGGGATCGAGGCCGAGCGGCTCGAAGCCCGCGGTGGCCTGACGGTGCGCGGTGCCCGCATCACCGGCGTCATCCGGCTCGCCGGTGCCGCCATCGGCGGCAGCCTTGAATGCGACGGCGCTGTTCTCGAACCCGGTGCCGGGCAGACGGCGATCGCCGCGGCCGGCCTCCGCGCCGAGGGCGTCCTGCTGCGCGGCGCACAGGTCCGTGGCGGCATCGACCTGTCGGGCGCAAGGCTGGTGTCGGGGATCGAGGCCCAGGGCCTCGACCTCGCCCGCCCCGACGGCACGGCTCTCAACGCCGATTCGCTGGTCTCGCGCAGCAACGTCGTGCTGCGGCGCGCCAGCATCGTCGGAGGGGTGCTGCTCGGCGGCGCCCTGATCGAGGGCGATCTCGACTGCAACGGCACCACCTTCAGCAACCCTGGTGCCATGGCGCTCGACCTCGGCCGCGCCATCGTCGAGGGCGGCTTCCTGCTGGCAGACGACGCATCGGTTGCCGGCATCATGGATCTGACCGGGGCGCGGTTCGGCACGCTGCACGATGCGGCCTCCGCCTGGCCGGCGGAAGGCGACCTGCTGCTCAACCGCTGCCTGTATGGCGGGTTCATCGACGCCCCCGTCGACGCGACGGACCGCCTCGCCTGGCTCGGGCGGCAGCGACCGGAGCGCTGGGGCGAGGACTTCTGGCCACAGCCCTTCGAGCAGCTCGCCATGGTTCTGCGCCAGATGGGCCACGGCGAGGACGCCCGCACGGTGCTGATCGAGAAGGAGCGCCAGCATCGCGCCGTACGGCGTGCGCGCACGACCAACCCGTTCTGGCGGACCGCGCTGGCCGCCAAGGACCTGATGCTCGGCATCACGCTCGGCTATGGCCTGCGCCCGCTGCTGGCCTGCGTCTGGCTGGCGCTGTTCTGGGCTGGCGGCGCAGTCGTCTTCGCCCACGCGGACTCGGTCGGCGCGCTGAAGCCCAACAGTGCCGTGGTGCTGCGCTCGCCCGAATGGACGACCTGCCGCATCGAGCGCGGCCGCACCGTGGTGCAGGACGGCCGCGAGTTCCAGGGCCGCGCCGATCCGGGCCAGACACCGCTCGCCTGCTTCCGCACCCAGTTCGAAGCCGCAAGCTATCCGGAATTCAACGCCCTGATGTATTCGCTCGATACGCTGTTTCCGGTGCTCGAGATCGGCCAGCGCAACTACTGGCGTCCCGACCCGGCGCAGCCCTTTGGCGGCGTCACGATCTGGTACTTCTACCTCGAGTCCGTGATCGGCTGGGTGCTGAGCCTGCTTGCCGTCGCGGGCTTCTCGGGACTGGTGAAATCGAACTGACAGGCCGCAAGGCCATGGGGGACATCATGAGCCAGGACAGCGCCGATGACCTGAAGCCCGCGCCCCGGCGACGTGCCGCACCGGCAGCGGAAAAGTCCAGCCCAGCGACAGCGCGCGCGCCACTGGCCATCGACCTTGCCCTGCAGGGCGGCGGCTCCCATGGCGCCTTCACCTGGGGCGTGCTCGACCGGATCCTGGAGGTGGAGTGGCTGACCATCGAGGGCGTGTCCGGCACCTCTGCCGGGGCGATGAACGCCGCCGTGATGGCATCGGGCCTCGCCACCGGCGGCCGCGAGGGCGCCAGGGCGGCGCTCACGGAGTTCTG
>JBMOJG010000367.1:0-4150 GCA_049316925.1 Alsobacter sp.
TCCAGGGCCGGCGCGACCGTATCGGCGGCTTCCACCCGTTCAATTCCACTCTGTGCAATGATCTGAAGTCCAAAGGCATCACGGTGATGGTGCTCAACACCAAATACATCCCGATGCCGACGATGGCGCCCTACCAGCAGACCGTCCAGCCAATCCAGAGCCAGCTGGAGCCGGCGCTGCAGGCCTGCGCGTCGCCTGGAAACAATTATTTCTCGGCGATAGACCAGTCGGATATCGATGCGGCCTTCGAAAAGGTCTTCATCAAGCTGATGGCCTCGCTTCGGCTCACCCGCTGACGGCCCGTCGCTTGTGGGACGGCAGGCGCGCCCCTATGCTCGCGGCCCCTGACCGGAATGCCGCATGACCGACCTGTTTCCGCCCTTCGAGCCCGGTGACGAACCGCGCCGCCGCCGTTTCAAGCCGGTGCCGCTGCGCGTCATTCTGCCGAATCTGGTGACCCTGCTGTCGCTGTGTGCAGGGCTGACGGCGATGCGGCTAGCGTTCGAGGGCGGCGATGACAAGCTCAACAAGGCCGTCATCGCCATCCTGATCGCCGCGGTGCTCGACGGCCTCGATGGCCGGCTCGCCCGGCTGCTCAAGGGTACGTCGCGCTTCGGGGCGGAACTCGACTCGCTGGCGGATTTCGTCAGCTTTGGGGTCGCTCCGGCGTTCATCCTGTGGGCGTTCAGCCTGAGCCATCTTGGCTCGTTCGGATGGATCTGTGCGCTGCTGTTCGCCATGGCGTGCGCGCTCAGGCTGGCGCGCTTCAATGTCTCGATCGATGATCCCAACCGGCCCGACTGGCAGAAGACCTTTTTTGTTGGCATCCCCGCGCCGGCCGGCGCGCTGACGGCGCTGCTGCCCGTCTACCTGCACCTTGTCGGTATCGACCGCCCCCCGGCACTGATCGTGCTGGAGGCCCTCTACACCCTCGTGATCGCGCTGATGATGGTCAGCCGTGTTCCAACCTATGCGGGAAAGACACTCGGCTCGCGGGTGCCGCGTGAATGGGTGGTGCCGCTGCTGCTGGCCTTTGCGCTGTCCGTGGCGCTGCTGGTGATCCACACCTTCCCGGTGCTCCTGGCCATCACTCTGGCCTATCTGGCACTCATTCCCTGGGGAATTTCGCGCTATCGGCAGCTGGACGCGGCTCACGCGGCGACTGGTGCCGGCCCGAATCTGCCGCAGACGGATCCTGTTCCGCCGGTGGCGCATCACGACTGATCCGCCCCCTGCGGGTTGCGCTTCAGCAGGCGAGCGTATATGAGGCTCGTCTTCCGATCCTTTCCCGCACAAGCGAACACGCTGGAGCGTCCATGGCCCGCGTCACTGTCGAAGACTGCATCGACAAGGTCGACAACCGTTTTGAACTCGTGCTGCTGGCCAGCCACCGGGCGCGGATGATCTCGTCCGGCTCGCCGCTCACCGTTGATCGCGACCGCGACAAGAACCCCGTCGTCGCCCTGCGCGAGATTGCCGACACCACGGTCTCGCCTGAGGACCTCAAGGAGGACCTCATCCACTCGCTGCAGAAGCATGTCGACGTCGACGAGCCGGAGCCCGAGTCGGTCCCGATGATCGGTGCCTCGCCGGTCGCGGCGGGTGGTGGCGATGACAAGTCGGTCGAATTCGACCGCATGACCGAGGAGGATCTCCTCAGAGGTCTCGAGGGGCTCGTGCCGCCGGCGGAAACGGACGACGAGAGCGAGTGACGCCTGCTCGGTTGACGCTTTTCCTGGCCCGGCCCTTGTGCCGGGCCTTTTCTGTCGTGCCTGCCATGCCTTGCACGGCGCAGCCGCGCTCCCGATACTCACGATCGAGCTGTCGGGCCCCCCGACAGCATGAGATCGGGGTCCGCCGCCGATGATGCGGCAATACGAGCTGGTCGAACGCGTCAAGCGCTACAATCCCAACGCCGACGAGGCTTTGCTGGATCGCGCCTATGTGTACGCCATGAAGGCGCACGGCTCGCAGAAGCGGGCCTCGGGCGATCCCTACATGTCGCACCCGCTCGAGGTCGCGGCGATCCTCACGGGCCTGCGGCTCGATGACGCCACGATCGTGGCGGCGGTGCTGCACGATACCATCGAGGACACTGCGGCCACGCGGGAAGAGATCGATACGCTGTTCGGCAAGGAAATCGGTTCCCTTGTCGAAGGACTCACGAAGATCAAGCGGCTCGATCTTGTTTCGAAGAAAGCCGCCCAGGCCGAAAATCTCCGCAAGTTGCTGCTGGCGATCGCTGATGACGTACGTGTCCTGCTGGTCAAATTTGCTGACCGCTTGCACAATATGCGCACCTTGCATTTCGTTCCGCCGGAAAAGCGAGCCCGCATTGCCGAGGAGACGCTCGACATCTATGCGCCACTGGCGGGGCGCATGGGCATGCAGGATATGCGCGAGGAGCTCGAGGACCTCGCCTTTCGCCATTTCTCGCCTGACGCGCACGCGATGATCACCGCGCGGCTCGACGAGATTTCCGGCAAGAGCGGCGCCGTCATTGACGAGATCGAGCGCGAGTTGACCGCAAAAATGGCGGGTCACGGCATTGTCGCGAGCGTCACAGGGCGGCGCAAGCGGGCTTACTCCATATGGAAGAAGATGGAACGCAAGTCGGTGTCCTTCGAGCAGCTGTCGGACATTTTCGGCTTCCGGGTGATCGTCCCCGACGTCGCGTCCTGCTACGCCGTGCTGGGGATCGTCCACACCACCTGGCCGAGCGTGCCTGGGCGGTTCAAGGACTACATTTCCACCCCCAAGCAGAATGACTACCGCTCGCTGCACACGACCGTGGTCGGGCCCGGACGGCAGCGAGCAGAACTGCAGATCCGCACCGAGGAGATGGACCGGATCGCGATCTTCGGCATCGCCGCCCATGCGCTCTACAAGGACGGACGCGCCTCCGACCGCTCGGCCCTGGCGCGGGAGAGCCGCGCCTACGAGTGGCTGCGTCGCACGGTCGAGAACCTGGCGGAAGGCTCGAGCCCCGAGGAGTTCCTCGAGCATACCAAGCTGGAGCTGTTCCACGACCAGGTGTTCTGCTTCACCCCGAAGGGCCGGCTGATCGCGCTGCCGCGCGGGGCCACGCCAATCGACTTCGCCTATGCGGTGCATACCGATGTCGGCAACACGGCGGTTGGCTGCAAGGTCAATGGCCGGATCGTGCCGCTGCTGTCGGAGTTGAACAATGGCGACGAGGTCGAGATCGCCCGGGCGCCCGGGCAGGTTCCCCCGGCCGCGTGGGAGGCGATCGTCGTTACCGGCAAGGCCCGCGCCGCCATCCGCCGCGCCACCCGTACGGCAGTGCGCAAGCAGTATGCGGGCCTCGGGCGACAGATCGTCGAGCGCGCCTTCGAGCGCGGCAAGAAGACCTTCTCGGAAGAGAAGCTGAAAGCGGCGCTGCCGCGGCTGGCCCGCACCTCGCTGGAGGACGTTCTGGCAGCTGTCGGGCGCGGTGAAATCTTCTCGGGCGACGTGGTCAAGGCGGTCTATCCCGACTTCAAGGAGGAGCGCTCCGCCGGGCCGGAGGCGGATCGAACCGAGGGCGGCTGGTTCGGGCTGAAGACGGCCGAGGGCCTGGTCTTCAAGGTTCCGGGCACCGGCAAGGCCAAGCCTTCCAAGCTCTCGATTCCGATCCGGGGCCTGAACGGAGATCTGCCTGTCCGGTTCGCGCCGGACGGCGGTGCCGTGCCGGGCGACCGCATTGTCGGGATCCTCAAGCCGGGGGAGGGGATCACGATCTATCCGATCCAGTCGCCGGCCCTGACGGCGTTCGACGACCAGCCCGACCGGTGGCTCGATGTGCGCTGGGACATCGACGAGACCGAGCCGCAGCGGTTTCCCGCACAGATCGCCGTGACCGCCATCAACGAGCCCGGCACGCTCGCCCAGATCGCCCAGGTGATCGGCGACAATGACGGCAATATCGACAGCCTCTCCGTCGTGGGGAAGGGTGCCTCCGACTTCCGCGAGATCGTCATCGACCTCGAGGTGTGGAACCTGAAACACCTGAACGCCATCATTGCCGGCCTCAAGGCCCGGCCTGTCGTGAGCGATGTGAGCCGTGTCAACGGCTAGGCTCACGGGCTTGCCGCGGGCATGGGATGGGGCGGCGGGCCGCACTTGCGCCTCCGGCCCGGTTCTGCGATGC
>JBMOJG010000368.1:0-4141 GCA_049316925.1 Alsobacter sp.
CCTTGATCTCGCGCAATCTCCGACACGCGGTTGCAGCGCGGCAAGACCGGTCAGGGACGGAGCCTGACGTTTGGCTGGCCATAGGGCGCCGATCTCCCGGGGCATCACGCTGCCAGCTCGTCCGGCGTCGCGCTGAAGGGGGCTGCAATGTCCGGTGATCCGTTCCTGTGGCTGCTGCTCGTCAGGATGGTCCTGACCGCAGCCGTCATCGCCGCGGCGTCGGTCGCTGTCGAGCGCAGCGGTCCGGTCATCGGAGCGCTGATTGCCACCTTGCCGGTATCAGCCGGCCCGGCACTCGTTTTCATCGCCATGGATCATGGCGCGGACTTCCTTTCGGCAGCGACCCTTTCAGCGTTGCCGGCAAGCGCCGCGACAGTCGTATTCGTTATCGTCTATGTGGCGGTCGCGCGCCGCCACAACCTCGCTGCGAGCCTTTGCTGGACCTACGCGGCATGGGCAACCACGCAGGCGATCATCGCCGGCATCGACTGGAGCTTTGCGGGTGCGGTCGCCTTGAACGGAGTCCTGTTCCTGCTCGGTTTCGGGATCCTGCGTGTGATGCCGACCGACGCGCCGATGCCGCGGGCAGCGTCACGCCGGTTCGATGTCCTGTTGCGCGCTGCTGCCGTCATGACAGTCGTTGCCGTGGTCACGGTGGCAGCGCGCTGGATAGGGCCGGGCGCGGCCGGCATTGCCGCACTTGTCCCCGCAGCAATGACAACGCTGATCGTCCTGCTTCACGCGCGTGTGGGCGGCCCGGCCGCGGCAAACGTCATCGCCCGCACACTTCCCGGCATGGTCGGGTTCACCACAGGCCTCGCGGCTGTTCATGTCGCAGCTGTCCCGCTCGGCGCGGCGGCGGCCCTCGGGCTGGGGCTCTCCGTCTGCGTCGGCTGGAACCTCGTCCTGCTCGCCGGTCACCTGCGGACAGGGCGGCGCGCGGCAGGAGGCTAGTCCTGGCTGCCCTTGTCCCAGGCCAGGAACAGTCCGACATCGCCGGGAAGGCCCCGCGGCCATTCCACGATCAACGCCCGCAGATGAAAGCCCGCATCCTTCAGATGCTCGCGCCAGATCTCGTAGGCCTGGCGCGGCACGCCGGTGAGGCTGTCGGGCCAGTCGGCGTCGGCATTGTTGATGGCCCGGCCACGGTCCTCGCAGAGTTCGACCGGAAACCGCATGATCATGATCTCGGTATGACCGTCTGCGGCGGCCTGCCGCACCCGGGTGCGCAGGTTGGCGCGCATCTCCGGCGTGACGGTGATCGGCTTGGAGAGTTGCCGGATCATGTCCTGGCGGGCCTGCTGGGCCTTGTCCATCGCGGAGACAGCCTGCGTTGCCTTGGCCATCTCGATATCGGTCATGTAGCTGCGCAGATCGGCCGCGCTCATGAAGGTCTCGTCGTCGAGATGCCGGTCGGCATCCGCGGTGGAACGTGACATGGCCCATCTCCTCGGTCGTGCCGAGGCGTGGTTCTTCCGGCGAAGTTATGACCTTGGATATCGCCACCTCGATGGCAGCCACAAGACAGCAGTCATGCAGAAGACTACAGAGCCTCGTCCTTTCGGCTGCGGTTCTCGGCAACGAGCAGGTAGATGATGCTGCCGACGATCAGCACCGCCCCGGCCAGGGTCGACGGCGTCACGACCTCGCCGAACACGAGCCATCCGGCGGCGGCCGAAAACAGCAGGCGTGAATACGGATAGGGCGCCAGCGCCGACGCCTCTGAATGGCGGTACGCCTCGACAATCAGCGCGGTGCCCGCAGTTCCCAGCACAGCCAGCACGCCGAGCAGGGCGAGGTCGTCCGGTTGCAGCGGCCGCCAGTCGAACGCCGCCTGCGGGATCGCGGCCAGGAACACCACCGACGCAAGGTAGACCATGATGGTGGCAGTCTGCTCGGTGGCCGCCAACGCGCGGGTGACCAGCAACAGGACAGCCCCGACCAACGCGCCCGCAAGCCCGTAAACCGCGGCGGGCGGCACCTGTGCGGTCCAGATGTTGAGCGCAATTGCAATGCCGGCAAAGCCCACCAGCGTCGCTCCGAGCCGGTGCCCCGTCACCTTCTCTCCGAGCACCGGCCAGGCCAGCACCAGCAAGAAGATCTGGCTCGTGAAGCTCAACGTGGTGGCGAGCGCCAAGTCGAGCGATCGGAAGCTCTTGTAATAGAGCCACCAACCGACCACGCTCAGCAGACCCCGCACGAGATGCGAGCCGAGCCGGCGTGTCCGCAGCAGCCTCACTCCGCCGGTTGCGGCGATCCAGGCGAACGCCAGAACAATCTGGGCGCCGGAGCGAAAGAGGATCACCTGGCCCTGGGAGACGCGGTCACCCAGCAGCCGCAGGCAGCTCACCTCGGCGGTTAACAGCACGCAGGCCATGATCAGCAGGACTGGACCGCGGTTCACGCGCATCGCCCACCGGGACCGGAGCCGCAAGCCTGGCTTGGAGCCGGCATTGCATCCTTCGTGTGCTGCCGAATTCATCCTCCATCACCATAGTCCGTGGCACCGGTCAGTGGCAGCGCCGCGCGTGCAGGTCGGCCTTGTCATCTCCGACTGCGAGCAGTCGATCCGTGTGGCGTCCCGGCAACAGCCGAAAAAATTTATGGATGGCGCGAATTGGCAAATCAAGCCGGTTCATTTCGACGTCATAGCGGATCGTAAAAAAGTAGCCTCTGGTTCTGAAGAGAGGAATTTGAAATGCTTCGTTGCACGCACGTCTGGCTGACCGGGGCCGCAATTTTGGTTTCGGCAGGCGCCCAGGCCGCGGATCTTCCGTCCCGCAAGGCGGCGCCGGTTGAGTATGTCCGGGTTTGCTCGACCCACGGGACGGGATTTTTCTATATTCCCGGCACCGAGACCTGCATCCGCATCGGCGGCCGTGCCCGTTATGAGTTTCAGTACTCGCAGCCCTACAGCCGTGGCGACTCCACCACAGGTTCGCGCGCGCTGGGCCGCATCTTCCTCGATGCCCGGACGGCAACCGAGTTTGGCCTGCTGAGGACCTTCATCCGCTACGACGTCTCCCGCCGCATCGGCACCGTCTACTCCGGCACGTCGGCGCGCATCGCCACGGCGTTCGTCGGCACCGGCGTCGACTTCAACGGTCTCGCGCAGACCCAGGTCGTGCTGGAGCGCGCCTTCGTGCAGCTTGGTGGCCTGCTCGCTGGCCGTTCGTCGTCGTATTTCGGCTTCTACCAGGGCGACCTCGAATTCGTCGGCACCACCGCCGGCCTTTCGTCGTCCAACGACCTGACCAACCTGCTGGCCTACACCGCCTCCTTCGGCGGTGGATTCTCCGCCACCCTGTCGATCGAGTCGGCGATGGAGACCCGCAACGGCATCGTCAACACGACCTCGGCAATCGGCCTACCGGCCGGGGTCGGTGCTCCGGCTTTCGCCTATGCCGGCAGCGGAGTGCCGGATGTGGTCGGCGTGCTGCGCTATGATGACGCGTGGGGTACCGCCCAACTGTCGGGTGTCGTCACCCAGGTGCGTGCGGTCGGGCTGACGCCGGTGACCGGTGTTGTCGGGTCGGCGGCCGGCTGGGCGCCGAGCACGGAATATGGCTACGCCCTCAATGGCGGCCTCAAGTTCAACCTGCCGATGCTGGCCAAGGGCGACCAACTCTGGCTGCAGGCGACCTACACCAAGGGCGCCACGGTCTATGTGACCGGGAACAATTTCGGCCTCGGCAAGACCACCAACTACGGCTACGGCAATGCCAGCGGCGTTGGCATTGCCGACGCGCTGGTGACCGGCAATGCGCCCGGCAGCCTCAGCCTGACCACCGCATGGGGCCTGACCGCGGCTGGCCTGCACTACTGGACCCCGACCATCCGGCAGGCCCTGTTCGCCTCCTACATCAAGATCGACTACAGCACGGCGGCTTTCTTTGCCGCCAACGGCTACACCACGGCCTTCAACGGCAACACCCAGTATCGCGACTGGAGCTACTGGACGATCGGCTCCAACGTCATCTGGTCGCCGGTCAAGGACCTCGATATCGGACTCGAGGTGAACTACCAGCAGAACAACGTCACCGGCGGTGGCGTGTTCAACCGCACTGTCGGGGCCCCGGCCAACTGGGCTCAGACCCAGGGCTCGCTCTGGACCACGCGCTTCCGCATCCAGCGCGACTTC
>JBMOJG010000369.1:0-4091 GCA_049316925.1 Alsobacter sp.
TTGATGAACAGATCAGCGAGCGGCTTCAGCGCCGTCCCTATGTCCGGCTGGAAATGCCCCAGTGTCGCACCAAGCGCGATGCCAACCAGTACCTGCACATAGAGGTACCTGTAGAACGGCTGGTGGCCTTGCGATGTAGGGTCTGCCATGTCGCGCTCCTTCAGAAATCCGCCGCCTGAGCCGCGCCGTTCAATAGCCGCCGTTCCCGACCAAGCCGTCCGGGGCCTCACCGCGGCGAAAGCGCGCTATGTTCCGGGCGATGATCCTGGACGCGCTCACTGGGTCGGTCTTCGCGCCGACATGCGGCGTAATCGTTACATCGGCGCGCAACCAGAGCGGGTCGTTGGCGAGCAGCGGCTCGCGCTCGAACACGTCGAGCACCGCGTGCGACAGCTGCCCAGAATCCAGCGCGGCAGTCATTGCCGCCAGGTCGAGATGCCCACCGCGCCCCAAATTGATGAGCATCGCCCCGTGTGGCATCATCGCCAATGCCGCATGATCGAGTATCCGGCACGTTTCAGGTGTAAGCGGCAGCAGGTTGACTAGGATGTCCGACCGTTCGAGCACGCGCGCAAAGCCGTCTCGACCGCTCTGTACCTCGACACCGCCAACGAACCGAGCGCTGCGTGCCCAGCAGGCAAGGTCGAATCCCACTGCGTCGAGCAGGGCCAGCGTCGCCCGACCCATCTCGCCCGCGCCGAGCACACCTACCCGCCGGTCCGCCGCGCGACACGGCTCGTGTGACTGCCACAGGCACTGCGCCTGCTGCACCCGGTAGCGCGGCATGTTGATGTGCAGGTCCATGACATGGCCGAGCGCGCTCTCCGCCATCTCCGCAGCCAATGCCGGATCGACCAATCGGGCCAACGGCACAGCGGGAAAATCACCGGCCTGAAGCAGGCCATCCACACCCGCCCAGGTGCTCTGAACAAAGCGCAGTGCCGGAAAGCGCGTCAGCATAGAGGGGTTCGCATCGTTGATGACCACGACGTCGATGCAGCGCACCTCGTGCTCGCCCACTATTTCCGACGCCGCCGCGACTGTCTCGCCGAGCGCTAACGACAGCAGGTCGCACCAGC
Source organism: Alsobacter sp. (assembly GCA_049316925.1). Taxonomy (GTDB): domain Bacteria; phylum Pseudomonadota; class Alphaproteobacteria; order Rhizobiales; family Beijerinckiaceae; genus Alsobacter. The sequence goes on from JBMOJG010000369.1 coordinate 1,080, forward strand.
GTCGCGCGTCGGCCGCCGGCAGCCGCGAAACGAATGCGGTCGTCACCGGTGCGAGGCGATAACGGATGTGGTCACAATGCCAACCCGCAACGCCGTGCGTACCATTGTGCTATCCGTGCATCGATCGGCAACGGTCGACCCGCCTCTCGCGCCTCGTCGGAGCGGATAAAGGCATGCTGCATGAAGCGTGCGCCGAGCCAGCGGAACGGTTCCAATTCCCAGTCGGGGCTGTCGTGCATCGCGATCGGCAGTTCGCGAAGCGGCGACGGGCGGTCTAGAATGAGATCGGCAAGCGTGCGCGCCGCCAAGTTCGACGTCCCCAACCCGTTACCAGTATAACCACACGCCGTCGCTATCCGCGTCGCTGGGTCGAACGAGGCAGTCGGGATTAGGTCGCGCGGCATCCCCAGCGGACCGCCCCAGGCGTCGGCAAAAGCGACGTCAGCCAATGCCGGAAACCAGTCGCGAAAAATGCCCTTGATGGCGGCTATAGTCGGTTCGTGAATGTCCTGTTCGGGCGCAATCTTCGATCCGAAGCGATAGGGCGCGCCGCGGCTGCCGAACAGGATACGGCCGTCCGCAGTGCGGGTCAGATAATCGACGGTCTTGCGCTGCGACGACAGTAGCTCGCCGCCCTGCCACCCGATGCGTTGCCACTGCGCTGGCGTCAGCGGAGCGGTACGCACGATCGTCGAATACACCGGAAGGATCTTTCGATGAAGGCGAGGCAACTCGGCGAGGTAGGCCTCGCCCGCCAACACGATCGCAAGGCGAGCCCGCACTTGCCCCGCCGCAGTCGCCAGATGCGGCTGCTCGCCGCCCGCAAAATCGGTGACCACAGTGTCTTCGTAGATCGTCGCGCCGCGGCGCTCGACCGCATCGGCGAGGCCGACGACGAGCTTCATCGGATTGATCGCGGCGCCAGCCGGTGTGAAAAGACCCCCGACAACGTTCGAGACATTGACGCGCTCGGCAACCTCGGGTGCAGTGAACAGCCGGTAGCTGGTGACGCCGAGCCGCTGGTAATGGCCATACAGTTCGCGGATCGACGGCAATTCGTGCGCGCCGCGGGCGACCGACAGGATGCCAGTCCGGCGCATGTCGGCGTCGATTCCCTCGCGCTCGCAGACATCGGCGATCGTTTGGACGGTTTGCTCCATCTCCAGCCACAGGCGACGAGCGCACTCGCTGCCGAACTGATCTACAGCCGACGAAACGCGTAACGGAAAGCGGGGCGAGCACCAGCCGCCGTTGCGACCAGATGCGCCATAGCCCACGTGATGCCGCTCGAAGATCGCTACCTTCAGCCTGGGATTGTGCTCCAGCAGATAATAGGCCGTCCACAGGCCGCTGAACCCGCCGCCCATAATCGCGACATCGACATCTATCGACCCTGCGAGCCGCACTCGCCGCGGCGGCATGGCGGCGGAGTCGAGCCAGCCACTCGGCGAGACGTCGTGCATGTCGGCGACCCGTGCATCTGGTACCGGCATATTTTGTCGTGTCCCTTCCCCGACGGGAGTTTCGTCGGGGCGGTCGCCGTCGGCAACATGCGCGGCAAAGGGTCGCGACGGGCTCATGGTCGGGCTCCGCCAGCTATCGTTCAGAAAGTGACCTCGAGCCGCGCGCGCACAACCGGCCCGAACTGATCGAAGCCGCCCGCCGTGGTCGAGATCGCCTGAGTGCTGGCCATCACCGGCAGACGGACATTGAGGAGGTTGGTTACGCCGAGCGAGAATATCGCTTCCTGCTTGCCCGCGAGCGCAAAACGATAGGAACCCGACACGTCATTATAGAACCGCGCACCAGTTTCCGACGGTGAGGCGATTTCCAGGCTGAGGCCAGGCGACCGGTCGATCAGGCTTTGGCTCGACTGATAGCGGCCCTGCCAACCGAATCTGAAGCCGCCAATTGTGTAATCGATCGCCGCGATCGCCTTTATCCGCGGAAAGCCGAGAAAGCCGTCGAGCACAGTGTAGAGGTCAGGTCGCGCCTGGAAAGTAAAGCTGCGCAGCCGGTAGAGATAAGTAAGTGATAGCGTCGTCGAGATACGTCCCCGCCCGAGCGAGCTGGCATAGAAAAGCTGCGTATCGAGTCCGGAGGTTTCGAGCCGGGAGGTGTTGACATAGGTGCTTCGCCCGCTCGTTATCGCGAAGAGGTTGGCGCTCGCGGTATTGGTCTCTCGCGTGATGAGCGCACAGAGCGCGGGATCGGGTCCGCCAGCACGGTCGACACAGTTGTTGGCGATTTGCTGACCGGTCAGGAAGCTGACGGCGTCTTGGATATCGATGTTGAACCAGTCGGCGGTGATCTGGAGACCCGGGATAAACTTGGGTGAAAGGGTGACGCCTGCGGTCCAGCTGTCCGATTTCTCAGGCGTCAGTTTGGGATTACCCGACACCACGAAGTTAATGCCGAGGCCGCCGTTGATTGGCGTGAAGCCGGAGGGACGACCGAGAGCGGCGCAATTCGTTGTGCGGTTCGGATTGAGCGCGAGGTTGAGCTGCGCACACGGATCTGTGATGTTCTGGCTCAGCCCCTCGGTCTGGCGGAACGCCTCGAAGATGTTGGGCGCACGCACCGCGCGGCTGACGGTGCCGCGGAAACGGAGGCCGTCGACCGGTTCCCAGATCGCACCTGCCTTCCAAGCCGTTGCACCGCCCGACTGGCTGTAGTCGGCGCGGCGCACGGCAGCCTCGATCGACAGCAGCCGCGCGAACGGCAAATCGGTCAGCAGCGGGACATTAACCTCGCCGAAGACCTCGGACACGTCGAACCCGCCGGTAAAGTCCTGCGACGAGGCCTGGGTGAGCAGCCCCTGGCGGATGAGCGGGTCATTGACGCGGCCGTTGCTTTCCTTGCGATATTCTGCGCCGATCGCGATGCCGACCGTGCCACCACCCGGCAGCGTCAGGAACTTGCTCGAATCGCCCGACAGCGACGCGCCGGTGACCGTTTGGCGAACGAAAGCGGTTGCGACAGTGGTCGCACGGACGAAGTCGCGAGCCGCCT
>JBMOJG010000370.1:0-4081 GCA_049316925.1 Alsobacter sp.
CCGCAATCGACGAGATCAGCACGATCTGGCCGCTGCGCCGCTGGCGCATGCCAGGCAGGACCGCATGGAAGACCTCGAGGGCAGCCAGGAGGTTCACGCCGATGACAGCGCGCATCTTCACACCGTCCTCGGGTTCACCCGCGGCACTGGTGCCCTCCAGCACGCCGGCATTGAGGATCGCGATGCCGATGGGATTGATCTCCTCAACACGGGCCACGAACGCCGCCAGGGCGTCGGTGTCGCGCAGGTCGAACGCCCCACTGGCGACCTCGGCACCCCCGGCGCGCGCGGCTTCGGCGACGGCGAAGAGGCGCTCGGCATTGCGTCCGCACAGCGCCAGCCGGATGCCGGGGGCCGCGTAGGCCACTGCCAAGGCCGCGCCGAGCCCGCTGGACGCGCCTGTGATGAGGATGGTGGGCTGAAGGGAGGACGACACGGGGGCTCCGGCCTCAGCCACATCCTGGCTGCTATCGAAAAGGACCACGATGCCCTATTCAAGAGCCGTGGGCGCCACCATGACCGTCTGGCCGCCCATGCCCGGGCGACCGGGGTCTGCACCCACCCGGTTGAGAGTGCCCCAGTCCTTGACGCAGGTCCAGCTTCGCCCGACAGACGGCGTCCGCGGCACGAGCCCGAACTGGTTGTCGTCCGTGACCGACCCCTGGCTCGAGATCGAGGCCGGGAAGGTGCTTCAGCGCGGCGGCTGGTTCGAGATCGTCTACCAGACCTCGTTCTACGACCGCCTCATTCGCCCGGTCCTGCGCTGCAGCCTTGCGGGCGGACCGCTCGACCGCTTCCTGCCGGCGCCGATGATGGGGTCCGGCCATGCCGTGGTCGACATTCCCGAGGGAACCCAGCGCCTGAGCATCTGCCCCGCCGATGGGCGCGGCGATTTCACCTTTGCGATTGCGGTCTTCCGCAAGCTCGGCCGCCGGCAGGTCCTGACCAGGGCGATGGCAGGCCGGCCGGCGCGGGTCATCGAACATCTCGGCGCGCGTCTCATCGGTGCGACGGAAGAGAGTCTCCAGGCGTTGCGCATGGCGTTGAGCGCCCATGACCTGACGGGCTATGCCGCCTGGAAGAGCCAGCGCAGCCGCGCGCTCGACCCGAGCACCCTCGATTCCCCGCGGTTCGACTGGCACCAGGGTCCGACGATCCGCATCATTCTCCGCAACGCGAGCCGCAAGTCGCTTGCGGACTGGCGCTCGGCCGTCCTGCGGGAAATCTATCCTCGTCTCAGTGTCGTGGCAGTGGCGGGCCCGTCGAAATCCGCGGAACCTGACCGCGCGGATTGGATCGCCGATGAGGCCCCCGCAGCAGATCTCGTGCGCTGGCTGGAGTCGAATGACCTGATTCTCTGCGTCGAGGCGTCCAGTAGCCCGGTCCCAGGTTTTGCCTCGATCCTGGCCGAGGCCGCCCGCGATGGTGCCGGCGTCATCTATGCCGACGCCGAGGTGCGCGATGCATCCGGGCCGCGAAGCCCCGTTCTGTTCACCGACTGGAGCCGTATCACCGGGGCAGAAGCGGTCTGGGGCGTGCACCCGGTCGCGATCCGGGCCGGTTGGATCACGCAGGGCCTGCTGGGGCTGCGGGCCGGCGATGTTGCGCAAGGCCGGCCCATTGCGGGCTTTCTCGGCACTCCGGCCGAAGATGCGGGAATCCTGCACCTGCGCCGGGTCCTCCTCGGCGTTCCGCCGCGGCTGGAGCAGAAGGCCGAGCGTCTCGCCCGGGCCGCGCATGTCGCTGCGCCCACTGAGCGACATCCTTCGGTCAGCATCATCATCCCAACCCGCAACCGCGGTGTGCTGCTTGCCGGCTGCCTGACCGGGCTGCGCGAGCGGACCCGGGCTGACCGGCTGGAGATCGTGATCGTCGACAATGGCAGCACCGAGCCGCACGCCAAGGCCGTGCTGACCACGGCAGCGACAGACCCGCGCTTCACGGTGCTGAAACAGCCCGGTCCGTTCAATTTCTCCGCATTGTCGAATGCAGGCGCGGCTGCGTCGAAGGGCGAGGTCCTCGTCTTCCTCAACAATGACGTCGAAGTCATCGACCCCGGCTGGCTTGACGTTCTGCTCGCCTGGATCGGACGGCCGGAGATCGGCGCGGTCGGCGCCTGCCTGCTTTACCCGGATGGCACGGTCCAGCACGACGGCATGGTGCTGGGCATTGGCGGTACGGCGGGGCACATGAATGTTGGCCGGTCGGCCAAGGAGGCGCGGGCCGAACTGCCCCGCGAGGTGACGGCGGTGACCGGGGCCTGCCTCGCCGTGCGGCGGGATCGTTTCGACGCTGTCGGCGGGTTCGATGCCCAGCACCTCCCCGTCGATCTCAACGATGTCGATCTCTGCCTGCGGTTGCGCGAGAAGGGCTGGGTCAACATTGTCGCCGACTGCACGCTGGTGCACCATGAATCTGCCAGCCGGGGGAGGACGCTGAAGCCCTCCTTGCAATATGGGCGCGAGCGCCGGTACATGCGCAAACGCTGGTGGCGGGAGCTGCGGGACGATCCGTTCTTCCATCCGGCCCTGTCGCTCTATGCGGCAAAGCCTGCACTGGGCTGAGAACTGCGTGCTGTCCCCCGCGCAGTCGGATCGTTGACCGGGAGTTCGCTGGCAATGACTGCCGCTACCACGGGATCAAGCCCCCGCCGGGTGCTGTTTCTCCAGGGACCGCCCTCCGTCTTCTGGTCGGGGCTCGGCGACGCCTTTGCGGCGGCGGGGCACACTGTCCTGCGCATCAATCTCAGCCTGGCCGACGTGCTGTTCTGGCGCCGCAAGGGCGCGGTCAGCTTCCGCGGCCGGTTCGAGGACTGGCCGGCCTACGTCGCCGGCTTCATGCGCGATCACGCCATCACCGACGTGCTCTACTACGGCGACCGCCAACCCTATCACCGCGTGGCATCGCAGGCGGCGCGAAAGCTTGGGGCGGTTCCCGTCTCGGTTGAGTTTGGCTATCTGCGGCCGGATTGGCTCACCGTGGAGCGCGGCGGCATGGGCGTCTTCTCGCATTTTCCCGAAGACCCGGCCGCGATCCGCGCCATCGCAGCATCCGTCCCGCAACCCGATACTGCGGTGGCCTATCCGTACAGCTTCAGCGCCGAGGCCTTCGGCGAGGTCACGTTCAACATGGCCAATGTGCTCGGCAGCCTGGCGTTTCCGTCCTACCGGTCGGACAAGTACTACAACCCTGTGGTCGAGTATCTCGCCTGGATCCCGCGCCTGCTGCGCCACCGCATCGCGGCACACCATGCGCGGCAGGTGGAGGCGGAGGTCACCTCCGGTGGTCACGTCTACTGGCTCTGCGCTCTGCAGCTGCAAAGCGACTACCAGATCCGCCAGAACTCGCACTTCGGTCACATCTCGGAGATGATCGACGAGGTCGTCGCTTCCTTCGCGGCCCACGCGCCGGCAGGCGGGCGGCTGATCTTCAAGCAGCACCCCCTCGACAACGGCCTCAATCGCTGGCCGCGCGTGGTCCACGCCGCCGCGCTGCGCCATGGCTGCGCTGACAGGGTGACGCTGATCGACGGCGGAGATCTTGGCCGTCTTCTGGAGGGGGCAAGGGGCTGCGTCCTCGTCAACTCGACCGTCGGGCTCCACGCCATCCGGGTCGGATGCCCGACCAAGGTGCTGGGCATCGCCGTCTTCGACATTGCCGGCCTGACCCACCAGGCCTCGCTCGACACGTTCTGGACCAGTCCCGAGCCTGTCGATGCCGGTCTCGCGACCGACTTTGTCCGCGCGTTGGCCGGCACCATCCAGGTCAAGGGCTCGTTCTATCACCTGGCGGGACAGCGTGCCGGTCAGGCCGAGATCGTCCGCAGGGTGGCCGGCCAGACCGTCAATGAGCCCGGCGCCTTCGTCGATCCGCCGCCGCGACTGGCAAGGGCGATCCGGACCGGCGTGCCGGTTGTCGGCGAGGAGCCGGCGCCGCAGGCATCTGCCGTGGATGTGTCCGTCACAGGGCCTTCAGCACGCCCGTGATCCCGTCCAGATAGGTTGGCCAGGACCGCACCGGTTTCGCTCTCGCCCGCGCATGCGCGGCGCGAGTGCCGCGGCTCTCACCGGGCCGGCGGCAA
>JBMOJG010000371.1:0-4062 GCA_049316925.1 Alsobacter sp.
GCGCCTCGGCGGGCTGACCCGCCAGTACCGCAATCTCACCGGCTCCGAGCTGATTCGCCTCGGCGTACGCGACTGCACCGCGACGCCCGAGATCATGCTGGCCCGCGCCCGCCGCACCACACCGCCGACCGAGCCTCAGGCGCAAATCATCCTGGCCTCGGCCGAGCCCGGGCCACCACCGCGGGCCGTGAAGACCGTTCCCGTTCCCCTTCCCGTACCTGTGCCGCTGCCACCGGCCCGGCGCGGCCAGGACCCGTCCGATCCGACCGCAGCCGCTCTGGGATCCGTGCCGCTGCCGCTGCCACGGCCGGCCGGGCTCGGTCCCGTCCTGGCGGCGACCGCCCGCCCCGCCTCGACGCTGCCGGCGACGCTGGCCGGCCCGCACCGCACCATGGCGGGAGCCGTCGAGATCGTGCCGCCCTGGTTCGTGACGTGGCGTCAGCCAGGCGCGGTCGGTCCGGTCGCAAGCCTCGCCGGCCCGGCCCGATGAGGCACGGCGGCGAAGCGCTCGATCTCGACCGGGAGGCGCTTGCGCCCCCAGCGCCCCGGCACGGCGGCGAACACCCCGGCCATCACCGTGCCGCAAGCCGTGCAGGCGCCGGCAGGGTCGAGACCCCACGCCGTCAGCGCGTGCCAGTCGCGGCCGATGCAGCGGGCGCCGCAGGTGGCGCACAGCGTCGTCTGCCGACCGGGATCGCGAACATTGCCGATATAGACGTGCTGCAGCCCGTTGCGCAGCGCGATGGCGCGCGCCCGCTCGAGCGTCGCCTTTGGGGTCGCCGGCGTGTCCAGCATCCGATAGTCGGGGTGGAACGCCGAGAAATGCAGCGGCACATGGACACCAAGTTCGGACGCGATCCAGCCGGTCATCGCATCCAGCTCGGCGTCGCCGTCGTTTTCGCCCGGGATCAGCAGCGTGGTGATCTCGGTCCAGACCCGCGTCTCAAGCACGAGATAGCGCAGCGTCTCGAGCACGGGAGCCAGCGACGCCGCGGTCCGCGCCTTGTAGAACCGCTCCGTGAACGCCTTGAGGTCGACATTGGTCGCATCCATGCCGGCAAAGAACCGCTCTCGCGGGGCGTCGCAGATGTAGCCGGCCGTCACCGCCACGCTGCGGACGCCGGCCTCCCGGCAGGCCGCGGCCGTGTCGAGGGCGTATTCCAGGAAGATCACCGGATCATTGTAGGTGTAGGCCACGCTTGCGCAGCCGAGTTGCGCAGCGGCCCGCGCAATCGTGTCGGGCGCAGCGCGGGAGCTCTGGGTGGCAACCTCGCGGCTCTTGCTGATGTCATGGTTCTGGCAGAACGAGCAGGCCAGATTGCAGCCGGCCGTGCCAAACGACAGCACCGCGCTGCCCGGCAGGAAATGGTAGAGAGGCTTCTTCTCGATCGGGTCGACGCAGAAGCCCGACGAGCGCCCATAGCCGGTGAGCTCCATCGTCTCGCCGGCATTGCGGCGCACGAAGCACAGCCCGCGCTGGCCCGCCTGCAGGCGGCAGAAGCGCGGGCACAGGCGGCACTCGATCCGCCCGTCAGGCAGTCGTTGCCAGTGCTCCACCGGAATGGCGTCGTCGTCCATGATGACCGCCCGCATCCTCACCCCCGCCGCCGGCAGGCACGCAGTGTCGCTCCGCGCAACGCACAGAGGCAGGCCCGAGCATGACGCAGCACGCCCTGCAAGGCGAGACGGAACCCGCCTGCCATCCCGCGCAGGTCGCCGGTAGCTTCTACCCGGCCGACCCCGAAGCCCTTCGCGCCGCGCTGATCCCCGCTTTGGCGGCGGCCGGACCGGCCTTGGGCATCGACCCGAAGATCGTCGTCGCCCCCCATGCGGGGATCGTTTTTTCGGGCGGCGTCGCCGCCACGGCCTTCGCCCCCTGGGCGGGCCGGCCCGTGCCGCCGCGCCGGGTTGTCATCATCGGCCCCGCCCACCGCGTCGCCTTCAAGGGCCTCGTCCTGCACCCTGCCGCGGCCTTCGCGACGCCGCTCGGCACCGTCGCCGTCGACTGGCATGCCGCCGCGGCGCTGCTGCCCTTGCCGGACGTGCGGGTGGATGCCGCCCCGTTTGCGGGCGAGCACGCGCTGGAACTGCCTTTGGTGCTGTTGCAGGCGGTGCTGCCGGAGCCGTTCGAGATCGTGCCGGTCCTGGTCGGCGACGCGACCGTCGAGGCCGTCACCACGGCGCTGCGCCTGCTCTGGGGCGGCTCGGAGACCGTGATGGTGGTGTCGTCCGACCTGTCACACTTCCTCGACCGGACAGCCGCCACCACTCTCGACCGCGACACCGCCAGGCGGATCGAGCAGCTCGACGCCGCCTCCATCGACGGTCGCCGCGCCTGCGGGCACCGGCCGCTCGCCGCCATGCTGGCGCTTGCGGCCGAGCGAGACATGCGGGTGACCGGCATACAGCTCGCAACGTCATTCGACGCCAATGGCGATGCCAGGCGCGTCGTCGGCTACGGCGCCTTCGCGGTCGAATATGCCGCCGGAGCGCGGCTCGCCGACGCCGACCGCAATATCGTGCTGGAGACCATGATGGCGGGCCTGTGCGCCGCTGCGGGAACGGCCGGCCGCGTGCCCGAGCTCGTGGCAACCGGGCCGCTCTCGCCGGCACTGCGGGCGGTGCGCGCGACCTTTGTCAGCCTGGAGCGCAAAGGCGCCCTTCGCGGCTGCATCGGCTCGCTGGCGCCGCACCGGCCGCTGCTGGGCGACGCCCTGGTCAACGCCGTCAAGGCAGGCTTTGCCGATCCACGCTTCGGCCCCCTGACGGTGGATGAGCTCGAGGGGCTGGATCTCTCGGTCTCGATCCTGTCGCATCCCCGCGCCCTGGCGGTCGCCTCCGAGGACGCACTGGTCGCCGCACTCGACCCGGATCGCGATGGACTGATCCTGGCGGATGGCGCCCACAGTGCGCTGTTCCTGCCGAGCGTCTGGTCGTCCTTGCCCGATCCGCGCGCCTTCGTCCGCCAGCTCAAGCGCAAGGCCGGCCTGGCGCCCGAGCACTGGTCGCCGACCATGACCGCACGGCGCTTCCGGGCAGAGAAATTCGGCGCGCCGCTGCGCCGGGTCGATGCCGGCGCGCTGGCCGGCCACGGGCTGCGGCTGGGCTAAACTGCGCCACACTGACGCGCGGGGCTTGCAAGCAGCCCCCCGGCACGGCGACAATCGATCAACGAAAAAGAGGGAGACGCCCATGGCCGCCGCAGACGACTGGGATGTTCCTGTCGACGAACAGCCGCGGCGCAGCGATTACGCCTTCGATATCGACCGTGCCCTGGCCGCTGTCGTGACGCTGACGAGCCGGATTCCGCCCGACGCCTTCACCGCCCAGACGCTCGGGACCGAGCGCGCCGGCAATGGCGTGCTGATCCGCGACGACGGCATCATCCTGACCATCGGCTACCTCGTCACCGAGGCGACCGAAGTCTGGCTGACGACGCGCGACGGCCGCGTCGTGCCTGGCCATGTGGCGGGCTTTGACCAGGTGACCGGCTTCGGCATCGTCCAGGCCCTCGGGCCGCTCGGCATCCCGAGCCTGACTCCGGGCGATTCACGCCAGGCTTCGCTGGGGGATCGGCTGCTGGTGGGCGCGGCGGGCAGTCGTTCGCGCTCCGTCGCCGGGACGCTCGTCGCCCGCCAGGAGTTCGCCGGCTACTGGGAGTATCTTCTCGACGAGGCCCTGTTCACCGCACCGGCCCATCCGCACTGGGGCGGGACGGCGCTGATCGGCGGCGCCGGCGAGCTCATCGGGATCGGCTCCCTGCAGCTCCAGCATCGCGCCGACAGCGGCAAGGTGCTGCCTCTCAACATGGCTGTCCCGGTCGAGCTGCTGCCGCCGGTGCTGGAGGAGATCCTGCGGCTCGGCCGCTCCGCGGCGCCACCACGACCGTGGCTGGGGCTGTTCGCCGCCGAAGACGGCGGGCGCGTGCTGGTCGCCGGCTTTGCCGGCAATGGCCCGGCCCGGCGCGCCGGGCTGCACGAAGGGGATGCCATCCTGGCCGTCGCCGGCCAGTAGGTGACAACCCTGGCCGAATTCTATCGGAAGCTGTGGCGGCTGGGGACG
>JBMOJG010000372.1:0-4051 GCA_049316925.1 Alsobacter sp.
CAGCGCGCGCGAACGATTCAGGCCAGCCTCCATTTCGCCGCAACCCGCGCAAGGCGTTGATCTCGCCCGAATCGCTGCGATCCGGATTGCCGCATGGCAACCAAACCGAAACCCCTGACCGTTTAGGTTGCAGGCGGGCGGTCCGCTGGCGGGCCGGTGCCCGCGTGGAACCCGCCTGATGACTTCTGTGCCAAAGCCGCAGGTCCTGGCGCCGACATCGGCCAAGCCGGTAACCTGCGGGGTCTCCGATTACCTCCATCGCCTCGCCGCCTTTGTGGAGGCGCAGGAGCCGGGCCTGATGCAGGTCGTGATCCTGGAGACAGAGCGACCGATGCACTTCATCAGCACGCTGGTGCGGCATCTGCGGGCTGGCGGCATCGTCCACATGAACCTGCCGGTCGAGGGGTGGGGCCAGCATCTGCTGCCCGGCGTGGTGCTGGCGCTGGCGCGCTGCCTGACGCAACGTGGCCGGATTGTGCTGACGCTGCACGAATGGCTGTCGCTGCATCCGCTGCGCTATGCCTCCGAACTGCCCGACATCCAGATGGCCGACGCCGTCGTGCTGGTGTCTCGCCAGCAGATGCGGGCCTTCCAGACACAGGGACGTCTTGTGCCGAGCCAGCTGCGCGACGAGGCGCGGTTGATCCCCATCGGCCCCAACATCATGCCCGAGGCAGCGCCCGCACCGATCCCGCACCAATCAGTTGCGCAGGCGGGGCGCAATGGTGGGCGGCGCCTCGTGATCGGCTATTTCGGCGTGCTCTACACCTCAAAGCAGCCGATCCTGATGCTGGAGGCACTCGCGGCGCTGGCGCGGCGTGGCGTCGACGCCGAACTGCGGGTCTGCGGAGATTTCCTGCATGACAAGCCGCACGAAAAGGCGGCGTTCAATACCGCTGCGGAGCGCCTTGGCGTGCGCAACCGGCTCGACATGCGTGGTCGGATCGAGGAGCAGGCCGATGTCCTGGCGGCGTTGGCCGAGACCGACCTCAACCTGCTGCTGTTCTCGGACGGTGCCAGCACACGGCGCTCCAGCCTGCTGACCTGCCTTCAGCTCGACCGGCCGGTGGTGACGACGCAGCCGCAGGAGGCTGACGAGTTTGCCGACTGGCCGCAGCTCGCCGGCCAGATAGAGGGGGGCGGCATCCGGCTGGTTGCGCCCGATGCGGACGGCGAGACCGTCGCCGCCGCCATCGACACGTTCGCAGCCTCGGAGCCGCGTCGGGACCCGGTCGATCTCGAGGCGTTGTGGCAGGCTGCGGCGTCCGCACATCGGGCGCTTTATGCCGAGGTCGCCGCCCGTCCGCGCCGCAGCCTGTTCGGCCGTCGCCGGTGAGCGCGCAAGCGAACGGATTGCTTCGGCGCCTGTCGGCGACTCTGGTGCTGCGCGTCGCCGGCGGGGCCGTTGCGGCGCTGCCACCGATCTACGCGCTGGCCTTTCTCGACCGCGCCGCCTATGGGGCGGCGATCACCGATGTTGTCACGGCGCTGCTGCTGGCGGGACCGGTGATCGAGTTCATCGTCCATGGCTATCTGCGAGGGGCGATCACCGCCGGCGACGACCGTGCGCCGGAAGGCAGCTTTGTCGTTTTCGCCTACACGGCCCTCATGCTGGTGGCGATCAGCCTCGTATGGGGCACGGGTCTGGTGGACGGCCGACATGCCGGGCTGATCGCGGCGATGCTCGTGCTGCTGCTGGCGATGCGTCTGTGCGAGAGCGAGCTCGTGCTGCGCGGGCGGCAGGTCGCCGCGATCCTGCTGGTCTATGTGGTGCCGCCGACGCTGGTTTGCGTCCTGATGGCCGGCCTTCAAGGCTCCGGCATGACCGATCATTTCGCTGTCGTGGCTATTGCCCAGGTGGTCGCGGCCGCGACGGCCGTGGCGTCCGTGGTGATCATCGCGCCCGGTATCGGGTGGCGGCTGCTGCCACCTTCCATCCCGGCGAGCTGGGCGGCACTGCGGCAAGAGTGCAGGGCGGTGGGGGCCTTCGCCTCGCACGGCATGCTGCTGTCCGCGTCCGAACCTGTTCCCGTGCTGGTACTCGGCCTGCTGGGCCATGCCGCAGCGATCCCGGGTTTCGAACTCGCCCGCAAGATTGCGTCTGTGCCGCTGGTGGTGATCCACGCCCTCAACATGCATCTGGCGCCGCGCATGATCGGTCTCGTCCAGACCGGTGACCTGACTGCCCTGAAGGCGCTGATGCGGCGCTCGGTCCTGGGATTGACGGGGTTTGCGCTGGCCTATGGTGCCTGTGCGGTCGTGGGCGTCGCGCTGCTGCCCCTGCTCGGAATCGGCGCGCAGGCACTGTCGTTGGCTCTTGCCGTGCCGCTGCTGCTTGCTGCCACCGTCGGTGCCGCGGGTGCCCCGTTCGGCATTGCGGGGCTGGCGCTTGGCGCCGAGCGCTGGTGGGTCGCCGGTGGCATCGTCGGCCTCTCGGTGCAGTGTGCTTTGTCGCTGACACTGCTGCCCGGTCTTGGAGCGCCTGCAGTTGCGTGGGCCGTGGTTGCCCAGACGGTGGCCCTGCAGGGTCTGGTGGCGCTCGGGACCCTCAAGGCGCTGCGCCACGGTTCCCCAGTTGCCACTGCCACATCGCGGGCCATTCCCGCCGAGTGATCAGGGCCGAGCCAAATCGAGTCCGTGTCAGTTGATCATGGCCCAGTGATCAGATTGCCTGGCTCGGGTTCAGTCCTGTGGCCAACCGGCGGTTTCCGATCCAGCGCGTATTTGCCGCTGCCAGACCCCAGATCAGGCCAAACAGCATCCAAAGGTGGCGCCAGTGATCGGTGTCGATCTGGAATCCTTGCACAATCTGCGGAAACAGAGCTGCCCACACAGCGATCGTATGAGCCTGCCAGGGCGTGCGCTGGAACACGGCCCAGAAGCCGACCCCGATGGTGCCGACCGTCAGGCACAGATAGGCAATACCGCCCATCCAGCCATAGGAATGGAAGGCGTTGAGAAAGACATTATGCGGCGCGTCCCGGAAAAAGGTTGGAAAGCGCAGTGGGCCGATGCCCTGCGGGTTATCGAACAGCATCGGCAGCGAGCGCAACTGGTTGCCGAATCGGCCGGTGGTACCGAGATCGTAGGTCTGGTTCAGCGAGGCGCGCATCTCGAAGATCTCGCGGATGCGCGGGTCGGTGAGAGCAACCGCGAGGATCAGGGCGACAAAGGCAAGCCCCAGAACGCTTGCCACGATAATGCGGGCCCGCAGCCGCGTGTCGCCGGTGACCAGGAAGGTGATGCCGAACAGCAGCGCGGTGCCGAGCATGGCCGCGCCCCACGCGCCGCGGGAAAACGTGAAGAACAGCGACAACGCAAGAATGCCCAGCAGCACCGCGGATACCAGGGTGTTGCGCCGCCCCAGGAGCAGCGACTGCAGCAGCACCATGATGGGCAGCACCAGGAACGGGCCGAGGACGTTGGGGTCCTTGAACGTGCCTGAGGCGCGCGATTCGCCCCAAAGCGCGAACATCGAGCCGAGTCCCGCGATGTTGAAGAAGCCCGCGATGCCGGCGAGGCTGGCAACAACGCCACCCATGATCGCGCCAAGCTCGATGGCCCGCATGCGCCGCTCGGTATCGGCGAGGGCCGCGGCGGCGAAGACAATGGCGGTGATCGCCAGATAGAACGATATGATGATGAAGGTGACGCTCTTGGACTCGCCGAGCCAGGGGATCAGCGCGAACGCCCCGCCGATGTTGTAGAGCAGCACAATGAAAATGAACGGGATCAGTTCGCGGGTGAGAGCAAGGCCTGTCGAAACCAGCACCAGGAACGCAAAGACGAAGACGATCTCGTAGGGCGAAGGCTCGATGAAGGCGATGCAACCGCTGGCCACCCAGATTGCCAGCCAGAAGCGCTGCAGGCGCCCCACATCAAGCGTGTAGGTGGCGCTCCGGCCAGCGCCTGCCGGGACCGCGCTCAATAGGCGTTCTCGGTCTTGGCCAGCGCAAAGGGGGTCATCAGCAGGATGTAGAGGTCGAAGAACACCGACCAGTTCTCGATGTAGTAGAGGTCGTGCTCGACGCGGCGCTGGATCTTCTCGAGC
>JBMOJG010000373.1:0-4046 GCA_049316925.1 Alsobacter sp.
CGCGGCCGAGCTGCAGCTGCAGCAGCCCCATGTCGCCCGCATGGAGACCCGCCCGCCCAATCTCGAAGGCAAGGGCGAGATCCGCCAGCGCGACCTCGTCAAGAACGCGCTGCGCATGCGCCCCGAGCGCATCATCCTCGGCGAGTGCCGCGGCGAGGAGGCGTTCGACATGCTGCAGGCCATGAACACGGGCCATGAGGGCTCGATGGCGACGATCCATGCCAACAACCCACGCGAGGCGATCTCGCGCCTGGAGCAGATGATCGGCATGGCCGGCCTGCCGCTGTCGCAGCAGTCGATCCGCGGCCAGATCGCCGCCGCGGTGCGGATGATCGTCCAGCTGCAGCGCCTGTCGGACGGCAAGCGCCGGGTCACCTCGGTGGCCGAGATCACCGGCATGGAGGGCGACATCATCCAGATGCAGGAGATCTACAAGTTCGTCCGCACAGGCACAGCGCCTGACGGCGCCATCATCGGCCACCACGCGGCGACAGGCCTCAGGCCGCGGTTCCTGCAGGAGCTGGTTGCCCACGGTGTGGCCTTCACGCCCGCCCATTTCGATCCGTCGAAGCCGCTGTGATGGACACGCTCCTCGCCGACTGGGGCATCGACCTGACGGATCCGCTGCTGCTGACGGCGGCCGGTGCCGTGGTCGCCCTGGTCCTGGCGGGCGAGGCGCTGTGGCTGCTGCTGCACGACACCCGCGCCTATCGCTCGCGGATCAACCGGCGCCTGGTGGTTGCGTCCACCGGGATCGCCCATGAGCGCGTGCTGCTGCAGCTGCGCCGCGAGCGGGGCCTGGGCCCGGACGGTGGCATGCTGTCGCTGTCAGCACTGCGGCGGCTGGTGGTCCAGTCGGGACTGCGCATCACCGGCGCCCGGCTGGGGCTGGCCGTCCTGGTTTTCGCCGCCGCCACCGTCGTGGCCGTTCTGGCGACGGGTGAGGCCGCGAAGGTGCTGCCCGCGGCGGCGGCTACCGCCGTCGTTCTGCCGCCGGCGCTGCTGATCCTCGCCCGCAGCCGCCGAAGGGCGAGTTTCGCGCTGCAGTTTCCCCAGGCCATCGACATCATCGTTCGCAGCCTGCGCGCCGGCTATCCGGTGCCGGTGGCGCTCGCCATGGTGGCGCGGGAGATGCCCGACCCGGTCGGCACCGAGTTCGGCATCATGGCCGACGAGATCACCTATGGGGCCGACATCGAGACTGCCATGCGGGCGATGATGGGCCGGGTCGGGCAGGAGGATCTGCCGCTGTTCGTCACCTCGGTGGCGATCCAGGCGACCACCGGCGGCAATCTCGGACAGATCCTCGAGAACCTCGCCACGGTCATCCGCGAGCGCTTCAAGATGCGCCGCAAGATCCGCGGCCTGTCGGCCGAGGGACGCGTCTCGGCGATGATCCTCAACGCCATGCCGGTCGTCGTCTTCGTCTCCATCAACCTGATCAATCCCGCCTTCTACGGCGAGGTCTGGCACCTGCCGATCACCACGATGGTGTTCGGCGGCGGCATCCTCTGGATGATCGTCGGCAACCTGATCATGTGGCGCATGATCAACTTCAAGGTGTAGCGATGGAGGTGTCGTTTTTCGACCTGGCCGGCAGCACCGCCGGCGGCATCGATCCGCTGCTGCTGCTGGGCGTCGCCCTCGTCGGCCTGTCGCTGGCCGGCGTCGCCCTGCTGGCCCTGCTGCGCCGCCGCGGCGAGGTGCGCCGGCGGGCCGCGGGCGAGAGCGGCCCGCAGGCCGGTGAGGGCCGCGGCGCCTCGGCGCGGCGCGCTCTGGCCGGCCTGGTCGCGTCGGTCGAGCCGCTCATTGCCGCCGGCGACGACGGCACCCGCCGGCTGATCCGCCTGCGGCTCGTCCAGGCCGGCTGCTTCGATGCCTCGGCGGTTCCGCTGTTCTTTGCGGCGCGGATCGTCGCCGCCCTCGCCGGTGGCCTGGCCGGGGCGCTGCTCTCGCCGCTTGTGTCCGATCAGATGGAGGGAGCCAACCTGGCGCTCGCGGTGGCCGCCGGGGCCATGGTCGGCTGGTACACGCCCAATGCCTGGCTCGCCCGGCGGATCGCCGGCCGGGTCGCGATGCACCGCGAGGGTTTCCCCGACTTCATGGACCTGATGGTGGTGTGTGCCGAGGCGGGGCTGACCATGGAGGCCGCGGTCGAGCGGATCGCCCGCGAGTTCGTCGAGGGCCATCCCTCGCTGGCCGAGAACCTCTACATCGCGTCGCTGGAAGTCCGCGCCGGCACGCCGCTTGGCGCCGCGCTGGAGCGCCTCGGCCAGCGGCTGGGCCTGGAGGAGGCCGCCACCTTCGCCACACTGCTGCAGCAGTCGGCAGAGCTCGGTACCAGCCTGTCGCACGCGCTGCGCGTCTATTCGGAGGAGATGCGCAGCAAGCGTCTCGGCCGGGCCGAGGAGAAGGCCTATGCGCTGCCCTCCAAGCTGGTGGTGCCGCTCACCGTCTTCGTGTTTCCGGTGCTGATTGTCGTGCTGCTCTATCCGGCCGGCGTCCGCGTGATGTCGGGGATGGCCACATGAGCCTTCGCAGTCTGCGCCTTGTTGCGATGCTGGTGCTGTCGGCCACGCTCTCGGGCTGTGCCGGCTTTCCGGGATCGGAGTTCTCGAACCCGGTCGTTCCGGCCGCGATTCAACCGGTGACCCGTGCCGAGACGCCGCCCGACCTGGCTTATGGGCTCACGCATTTTGCCGCCGGACGCTTCGGCCTCGCCGAATTGCACTTCCGCCGCGCCGTCGAAAACGGCAACCGCGATCCGCAGGCCTGGCTCGGCCTTGCCGCCAGCTATGACCGGCTGCGGCGCAACGACCTTGCCGACCGGGCCTACGCGCAGGCCCGCCAGGCCGGTGGCGAGACGTCGGCCTGGCTCAACAACCGCGGCTATTCGTTCATGCAGCGCGGCGACACCCGCCGGGCCAGCGAGGCGCTGAGCAAAGCGGCGACGCTCGACCCTGAAAATCCCCTGATCCGCGACAATCTCGCGACGCTGGAGACGCGCGTCAGTCGCCGTCGCTGACAGGAGGCGGATTCTGGTTGACGCGCTCGGCTTCGTCGAGACGTCGCAGCAGAAGCCGCATGGGCAGCGACAGTGGCTCCGTCAGCGCAACATCGGACAGGGCGATCAGCCCCAGCCGGATCCGCGCGAGACCCTCGTCCGCCGTGACGGTGTCGACGGCCCGACATGTGAAGGCCGGGTCATCCTTTGGTCGATTGATCATGGCCTCACCCTCGAATCGCACTCTGACGGATCAATGCGGCCAACCGGATTTTGTTCATTCCGCATTCTGAATTTGTTAGGGTCCGGGATGGTTTCTCTCCGCCGGCACCCGAGGCCTTCGGAAAGACCCGGGTTAGGACAGAAGCTGTGACCCGTCCTGTGCGCAATGCTGCATCGCCCGGGCCATGGGTAAGGCACGGTTGACGCTCGGGACTGCGAATCACTAGCCTTTGCAAGAACCTGAGCAAATCGTCGCCGAATGTCATCGTCTTGACGAAATTGTGCAGTGCAATAAATGCTGCACTGCAAGAGGATCCTGGCCATGGCCCGAGTCGAAAAGACGAAGTTCTCCGGTCCGGTGCGGGTGCGCCACGAGCCGCCGACGCTCGACGAGGCGATCATCGCCGCCACCGGACTGTCCGACGATCCGCAGCAGCAGGCTGAAATCGCCGCAGAACTCATGGGTCTGCCGGTCGCCGAGGTGCGTGCCCGGATCCCGTCTCCGTCGCGGCACGGGCGCACCGCGCCGGTGCATGGCGGACGTACGGTCATCGTCGAGCGCCGCGCGCCGGTTCGCCAGTTCCGCATTCCGGTGCGCTGAGCCGTTCGCCAGCCCCCAGGCGGTCGGCCCGATCGCGCTCAGACCGGCCGCTCGGCCAGCCGGCCGGCACGCTGCCGCCGCGTCCGCAGCCGCTCCATCAGCAGGAACACCACCGGCGTCGTGTAGAGCGTCAGGATCTGCGACAGCGCCAGGCCGCCCACGATGGTGATGCCGAGCGGCCGCTGGATCTCCGAGCCGGGACCGGTGGCGATGAGCAGC
>JBMOJG010000374.1:0-4046 GCA_049316925.1 Alsobacter sp.
CCCTCGAGGTCGAAATCCGGCCCGCAGGGCAGGTCGTCCGACACCGGCGCGGTGACGGTTTCGAACGCGACCGCGCTCATCCGGCGATGATCCGTCGCTGCCTGCGCCCCTCCGTGCGCATCACTCCGTGCGCAGCCGGGTCTCGACCCGACGGTTGGCCGGGTCGAAGATGTCGGCGACCCGCGGCTTTGCCTTGCCGAGGCCAGTGGGCTTGAGCTTGTCCTGCGAGACGCCCTGCTCGGTGAGGAACGCGACCACGGCGGCGGCACGGCGCTCGGACAGCGCCTGATTGAGGGCATCGCTGCCGCGCCCGTCCGTGTGCCCCTCCACCACGAAGGACGCCGATGACAGCAGCGGGTCCTTCAGCGCCTTGGCGAACTCGAGAAGATTGCCCTTGGCGCCGTCGGTCAGCACGTCCGAGTTGAGCCCGAACGTCACCACCAGATCGAACGCCGGCACCGCCGGCGCTGCGGCCGCTGCAGCAGCCTTTGCCGCTCCGGCGGTTCCGGCGGCACATTCCGCCTCGGTCCCGATGCACAGCCCGCGCGTTGCGCCCAGCTTGGCGCCAGGCCCGGCGGAGAAGTGCTTGATGATGTCGTCCTTGCTGTAGGCCGCCTGGGCGCCGGCCGACGTTGTGGCAATCCCGATGCCGGCCATCGCCAGGCCGAGGGACAGGGCGAAAGAGACGATCCGTGTCATGGCGCACACCGCTGTCAGATTTTCTCGACTATGCGTAAGGGGAAATGTAACGTCAAGAACTAAGACGACCGCGTTGAGCGGTATCGGAGACGCTTTCATGTCGGCCAACCTCAGTCAGAAAGACAGGATCGCATCGTTAAAGACGCCGCTTGGCGAAAGTTTGCTGGTATTGTCGAGTTTTGAGGTTGACGAAGGCTTAAGTGAGCTCTTCGAAATCAGTATTGAAGCTTACAGTGAAAGCGACAGCATTGATTTTGGAAAGATCCTCGGGGAGAAGTGCACGGTCGACTACGTCACCAAGGGTGGCGATCGGCGCTACTTCAACGGGGTACTCGCCGAAGCCCGCTGGGTCGGCACGAGCGGACGCTACTTCTTGTACAGGATGACGCTGCGGCCGTGGATCTGGCTGATGTGCCGACTGCCGCATCTTCAAGAATGCAAAAGCCGAAGCGATCATTACGGAAATCTTCGGCAAGGAAGGCAAGAAGGACTTCGAGTTCAAGCTTTCCGAGAGCTACCAGACGATGGACTATTGCGTCCAGTATCGAGAAACCGATCTGGCCTTTGTGTCGCGACTGATGGAGCAGCACGGGATTTACTATTTCTTCGAGCATAGCGCTGACGGTCACAAGATGATTCTCACCGACAGCAAGGCCGGCCACAAGCCGGTCAAGTCGAGGATGGCTCCGACAATGCCGCAGTCAGGCGGCCCAGGTCCGGGAGCCGACGGCAGCTACCCGTTCCTGCCTGGTGGCGAAAGCAACCGCCGGCATGTCGAGTACATGGAGGACTGGTCGTCTGGCCGCCGTCTCGAGACCGGCCGCTTCGCGCTCAACGACTACGACTACAAGAAGTCGACGGCCGACCTGAAGCGCGAGAAGGAGCATGGTGCCACCGTCGCCAAGCAGTACGAGGTGTTCGACTACCCGGGAAAATACACCGAACGGAGCGATGGCGAGCGGTTCGCCCGCATCCGTGTCGAGGCCGCCCAGGCGTTGGACGGGCGCAGGGTTGGCAGCGGCGGCGCGCCAAGCCTCTATCCCGGCGCCTTGTGCCGTGTCTCCGGCATTGTCCCCCGTGCAGAGGATGGCGAATATCTTGTGATCGGTGCCCGACATCGGGTCTCGGGCCTGGGCTATGAGAGCGGGGTGACGGGCGACGCCACCTATTCGGGCAATTACGAGTTTGTCCGCAGCGACACCAAGTTCCGCGCCCCGTGCGTCACGGCGCATCCTCGCATCTACGGCCCCCAGACCGCCAAGGTCGTCGGCGAGAACAGGGACGAGGGCGAAGAGATCGACGTCGACAAGGAAGGCTGCATTTTCGTGCAGTTTTTCTGGGACAGGGGCAACAAGACCACGTCGCGCCGGGTCCGCGTCGCCCAGGTCTGGGCGGGCAAGGGCTGGGGAGGCCAGTTCATTCCGCGGATCGGCCAGGAGGTGGTGGTGGAGTTTCTCGACGGCGACCCGGACCAGCCCCTCGTCACCGGAGCCGTCTACAATGACCAGCACACGCTTCCCTATGACCTGCCGGGCAACAAGAGCCAGGCGGGAATCAAGTCCAACTCGACCAAGGGCGGCAATGGCTACAACGAACTGCGCTTCGATGACCTCAAGGACAGCGAAAAAGTCACGTTCCATGGCCAGAAGGATCTGGCCTCCGTGGTCCGGAACTCCGAAACGCGCGAGATCGGCGAAGTGTTTTCGCCGCCTACAGGCTCTCCCGCCCGAAAGACAGTGGTCAAGAACGGCGATGACCAGCTTGACGTGGACAGCGGTAGCCTGTTGATCACGGCCAAGATGTCGATCGTCCTGAAGTGCGGCGACAGCAAGATCACCATGAACCCGGTCTCCGTCACGATCGAGTCGCCGACGATTTCCGTCAAGTCGAAGGTCTTGCTCGAAGAAAAATCGGACGGGATCATGACCATGAATGCCACGCTCATCAAGATCAACTGAGTATGTCAAAGATCCGCTTTGCCACGGCGCGTGACGTCTTCGAGGCCTTTCCGAGCGCCGCCGAGGACATTGCGGCAACGCCCGGCATAGAAACTCCGCTGGCCTTCATCGAGGCGCAGGCCGCCGGGCCCACGCCTGAGGACGCCATCGGATTTTGCGCCTATGTGTTGCCGCGCCGCGAGGCGGTGTGGTGGGCGTGCAAATGCCTGTCCGCCCTCTGTCCGCCGCGGGATGCGTCCGAGGAGGCCTCCCAGCTGGCTGCCGAGGCCTGGGTGCGCGAACCGGAGGACGCGGTGCGCCGGCAGGCCCTGAAGACTGCGGAGACCGGCCGCAAAACCGCGCCGCACACCTGGGCGGCGTTTGCCGCCGGCTGGTCCGGTGGCAGCATGACCCTTGATGCCCAGTCTGTGCCGCCACCGGCGCACCTGACAGGCGCCTGCGTCCGCATCTGCGTTCTGAACGCTCTCGCCACCGTCCCTGCGCGTGACAGGGCTCGGCACATCGCCAGCTGCATCGCCGGCGCGCTGTCTCTCCTCGGCGCAACCCCGACGCGGCCCGGCCGCCAGCAAGGGAGGTAGCGGTGCCCCTGCGCCTGACCGTCGAGAACCTGGACAGGATGCCTGATGGCGGGCCGCTGAGCGTCGAGATCACCGGCCGCCGCGGGCTTGATATCGGCCGTGACCAGCACCTCGACTGGACGCTGCCGGATCCTGGTCGCACGGTTTCCGGCAAGCATTGCGAGGTACGCTTCCAGGACGGCGGCTACTGGCTCTTCGACGTGTCGACCAATGGCACCTTTGTGAACGGGTCGGACCGGCGGATCCAGGGACCGCACCGGTTGCGCGACGGTGACCGGCTCGAGATCGGCCACTATCTCGTGGCGGTGGCGCTGGACGGGGAGGGCGCCGCGATGGCGGCTCCGCCGGCGTCGGTCGGCGAGCCGCCGGGCGGCGACCTATGGCGCGTCTCCGGCGAGGTCGCGCCGCCGGTGCCGCGCCGCGACCTGGCGCCGGTGCAAGACACAAGGCCGGTTCGCCCGGATTTCCTCGAATGGGCCGTCGAGGCACCCTCCGGTCCGCTCGCCGGTCAGGCGGCCCCGCCGGCATCTGCCGGGGACGACTGGTCCTGGGCCCAGTCGACACCGCCCCCCACGCCCGTGTTCGAACCGCCCCCGCCCGTGCCGCAGCCGCGCCGGCCCGGCCAGCTGCGGCCACCTGAGCCGGCAGCCTGGGACGATGCCGCCGGAGCAGCGCCGGAGATCGATCCGTCAACGGAGCCTGTCGACTGGTCGATACCGCCGGTGCCAGGAGCATCGAAACCGGAGGTCGCACCGGTCGCGGCCGTCCCGCCGCCTGCGCCC
This sequence comes from Alsobacter sp., assembly GCA_049316925.1. Classification (GTDB taxonomy): domain Bacteria; phylum Pseudomonadota; class Alphaproteobacteria; order Rhizobiales; family Beijerinckiaceae; genus Alsobacter. The sequence goes on from JBMOJG010000374.1 coordinate 4,018, forward strand.
TCGGCGCCAGCGCCAATCGCTCCGGCTGC
>JBMOJG010000375.1:0-4039 GCA_049316925.1 Alsobacter sp.
TGCGGCCACCAGCCGGCGAGCCGCGGCGCATCCTTCGCCTTGATGTCGACCCGCCCGGCGAACCGCGGTCCACCGGCAAATCCGAGCTCGCCCGAGGCCGACAGGGCGGCCGCGCCCGGCAGCGTCGCCTTCAGGCTGGTGAGCTGCAGCGCCGTGGCCCGCACGCCGAACTCGGCCGCGAGCCCGGTGATCGCCTCGCCGCCGGCCAGGACCGTGCCAATCTTCAGCTGCACGGCGAGCGGCAGGTCAGTGCCCTGCGCGTCCTCGTCCTGGGCGAAGGCGTTCAGCCACGCTGCAGCGACTGCCCGGACCGACGGTGCAGTGCCACCCTGCAGGGTGAAGGGCTTGTCGAGGTCGAGCTGTTTGGCCTCGAGCGCCAGGGACGCCCGCGGCACCGCACCCCAGGTCAGCTCGCCGCTGCCCATCAGCTTGAGTGGCACCTCGTCACCGCCGGCATCGAGCTCGAGCGCTTCGATGCGGCCCTGCCGTCCGGCCAGCCTGACGGTTCCCGTCAGGCTCCAGGGACGCTGGGCGAAGCCGTCGCGCTCCGGCCAGCGCAGCCGCCCAACAGTGGCCACGCGACCGTCGAACCGCGGCCCGCCCTCGCCGGCCTGGAAGCGGCCGTCGATCTCGCCGCGGCCCACGCCGCCTGCCACCTGCGCGACGATCTTGACGCGGACGCCGCCGGCCTCGGGGGCGCCCGTGGCCAGCCGCAGGTCGAGCGGCACGCCGGACAGGGTCGCCCGGCCGCTCGCCCGCCAGGGCCCCGCCAGCGCCTGCGCGTCGGCGTCGAAGCCAACCGATTCGGCGGTCAGCATGCGGCCGTCCGCCTCGGTCAGCACCACTGTCCCGTTGCGTACGACAAGTCGCTCGACCGCCACATCCTGAACCACGCCCCAGCGCTCGGTAAGCCGGGACAGGCCCTCGACGCCGCCTGCGGCATCGAGACGGCTGGCGACGAGCGGGCGTTCCAGCACCGCCTCGACAATGCGGATCTCGCCGCGCAGCAGCGGCGTGACGGCCATTTCCAGCGCCAGCCGGTCGGCCGACAGGGTCGGGCCATCGGAATGACCGACGCGAATCTCGCCGAGCTCAAGATGCGGCTCGGGCAGCAGCCGCACGCGGATGTCGCCGGCGATCTCGACCGGCGCACCCACCAGCTCCGTCAGCCGCTCGGCGATGCGTCCGCGCTGCGCGCCCCAGTCGACGAAATAAGGCCCTGCGAGCGCCGCAGTCAGCGCGAGGATCAGCAGGATCGCAAGACCGGTCAGAATGTCGCGCAACAGATCTCAACCCGGTAGGGGGAAACAGCCCCACACTCTATCGCACTTCATGGCGGCAGGGTGACGGCAGCCCGCATCAGAGCGTGACGATCTTGCCTGGATTCATGATGTTGCCCGGGTCAAGCGTGCGCTTGATCGACCGCATCACCGCCAGCGTCGCCGAAGGATGCTCGTCCACCAGGTGTTTGATCTTTTTCTGGCCGACGCCGTGCTCGCCCGTGCAGGTGCCCTCCATGGCCAGAGCCCGGTCGATCAGGCGTTCGACAAACGCGTGCGCCCCAGCCACCTCGCCGGCGTCTTCGGGGTCGATCAGCGGCAAAACGTGGAAATTGCCGTCGCCCACATGGCCGACGATGGTCGCCAGCAGCCCGGTCTCGGCCAGATCGCGCTGCGTCTCCTCGACGCAATCGGCCAGCCGCGAGATCGGCACGCAGACATCGGTGGCGATGCTGCGGCAGCCCGGCCGCAGCGCCATCGAGGCCCAGTAGGCATCATGCCGCGCCTGCCACAGCCGGGTCCGGTCCTCGGCCTTCGTCGCCCACTCGAACCGTCCGCCGCCGAACTCGGCCGCGATGTCGCCGAAGCGCTCGGACTGTTCGCGGACCGACGCGTCGGAGCCGTGGAACTCGACGAACAGCGTCGGAACCTCCGGCAGGGCCATCTTCGAGTACAGGTTGATGGCCCGGATCTGCTCGCCATCGGCGAGTTCGATGCGCGCCACCGGAATGCCGGTCTGGATCGTCGCGATGGCGGCATCGCAGGCCGCACGGATCGACGGGAACGGGCACACGCCGCCGGCGATCGCCTCGGGAATGCCATGCAGCTTCAGCGTGATCTGCGTGACGATGCCGAGCGTGCCCTCCGCACCGACAAAGAGCCGCGTGAGATCGTAGCCTGCCGATGATTTGCGCGCACGGCGCGAGGTGACGACCACCTCGCCGTCGGCGGTCACCACGGTCAGCGCCAGCACATTGTCCTTCATGGTGCCGTACCGCACCGCATTCGTGCCCGAGGCGCGGGTCGACACCATGCCGCCGAGCGTCGCATCGGCGCCCGGATCGATCGGGAAGAACAGCCCGCTGTCGCGCAGCTGCTCGTTGAGCTGCTTGCGGGTGATGCCGGGCTCGATCACGCAGTCGAGATCCTCCGGATGAACGGCCAGCAACCGGTTCATCTGCGTCAGGTCGACGCTGACCCCGCCCAGGGGTGCATTGGTGTGCCCCTCGAACGAGGTTCCCGCACCGAAGGCAATCACCGGCACCTTGTGCTCGGCGCAGATCCGCACGATCGCCACGACCTCGTCGGTCGAGTGGGGCCACACCACGAGATCCGGCGGCTCGGCGGCGGCCCAGGCCAACGTGTTGGCATGCTGGGCCCGCACCGCCGCACTGGTCACCACCCGGTTGCCGAAGGCGCGCTGCAGCGCCAGCGTGGCTGCGGCCAGGGCCTCGGGCGTCGGCCGACCGGCCGGGGCGTGGTGCTGGTCGCGGTTGCTTTCGGTCATCGCTGCTTGCCTTCCATGGGGGGATTGCCGATCATTGTTTGTCTGAGCCAGGCCTTGTCGACAAGACGTGCTGCATCCAACAGCGAAAGGTTGCCGCAAGGGCGCGTCCCGCATCCTGCTGGTGAGGCGGGTCTGACCGGAGGAATGCTCGACCAGCCTGCCATCGACTGCCCGAATTCGACCGTCCGCATCCGCCCGCCTGAACTGCCGCCGAGCCTGCGCCATGTCAAAGACTGCCGAGAGCACTGCGTTCTTCTTCGCGCCCTTCGTATCGTCGGTGATGCGCATAGACCCCGCATGGATCGACTACAACGGCCATCTCAACATGGCCTACTACCATGTGCTGTTCGACAAGGCGCTGGACGAGGCCTTCGGTGTCATCGGCATCGGCATCGACTATCTGCGCGAGCGCAACTGCTCGACCTTCACGGCTGAATGCCATGTGCAGTACCAGCGCGAGCTGACGCTGCATGATCCTGTCCGGATGACGCTCCAGCTGATCGATTTCGACGAGAAGCGGCTGCATTTCTACCAGGAGATGCGCCACGCCACGGAGTTCTGGCTCTCGGCCACCTCCGAGCAGATGGGGCTCCATGTCGACATGGCGGTGCGCAAGGTCACTCCGTTTCCAGCCGACATCCTGGCCAGCCTGGCCGTCATGAAGGCCGCCCATTCCCGCCTGCCCCGTCCCGAGGCGCTCGGCCGTGTGATCGCCATCCCGGCCCGCTCGGCCGCGCGGATCGGCGTGCACTGACGCTTACGCCCGTGACGCGATGCTGCGCCCGGCATCGGCCAGCGATTTCGCGCCGAACAGCACGAAGGTGACGCCGACCACCCGGGTGACGGCGCGTCCGTGGCGCAGGAAGAAGCGTCGCACCACCGGCAGCCCGGCCCAGTACAGGATCACCACATAGCCGGCCAGGAAGCCGACCACCGCGGCGCCCATCAGCGCCGGCGCGGAGGCGATGGTGATACCAGACGCGTAGCGCACCGTCAGCGCGGTGAAGACCGCCACCGACACCGGATAGGCCTTGGGATTGGTGAGGCCGAAGGCGAGCCCGGCCCGCACCGGCCGCAGCGACCCGACCGCCATCGGTGCTGCCTCGCCACGGGCGAACATCGCCTTGCCGCCCAGCCAGATCAGATAGAGCCCGCAGACCACGCCCAGCGCATCGAACAGCGCCGGCCCGAGCGCGTTCACCCCGACGATGGCGGCGAGCGCAAGGCCGCCCCACAGCACGTCGCCGGCCAG
>JBMOJG010000376.1:0-4032 GCA_049316925.1 Alsobacter sp.
CGCCGCCGCGGTCGAACTGCGGATGCGGCGCGATCGCCGTGGGTTTCACCAGCACAGGCTGGCCCGCCGCATCCTTCCAGTGCACCCGGTAGTCGCCGGACCCCGTGGCGCAGTGGCCGGCGGTCAGCACCGCATTGCGGGCGACGACCACGCCGGTACAGAACCCGCCCTTGGAGCCCAGCACCATGACCGTGTGACGCGCCAGACCCGGCGCGTCGGCGCCCGCCACCATGGCGGCGGCCGGTCCCGTCGCGACGGCCATAACGGTGGCGAGGGCTGCGCCCCGAAAGCTGTTCGTCATCGTCGTCCCTCCAGGCAGCCCCTGTCGCACGCGCGCCGACAGAAGGAAAGCCGGGTCCCGGTGGCGGACAAAAGCGGCGCTGGCCCGGGACCGCCCGGCCCAAAGACGCCTGACACCCGGCCTTCTCCCGTGACGCCCAGTTGAGGAAATCGCCCATGACACGACCTCACCTGTCCTGCCAACCGCTCGGGGTGCCGGCAGCCGAACCGCTGACGCTGGCCGATCTCAAGGCTTGGCTTCGTCTCGATGGCAGCGATGAGGACGATCTCCTCGTCGCCCTGCTGACGGCCGCGAGGTGTGCCGTGGTGGAGGCGGCCGGCCGGCGTCTCGTGACGCAGGACTGGCGGATGGTGCTCGATGCCTGGCCGCCGGATGGAATTCTGACCTTGCCGCTGGCACCGGTGCAGGCGGTGACCGCCGTGCGCGTCCGCGATGCCGCCGGCGGCGCAACGGTGCTGCCGGCGAGCGCCTGGTTGCTGGATGCAAGCAGCGATCCGCCGCGGCTCCTCCTCATGGGTTCGCCACAGGCACCCGGACGCCGCCTTGGCGGGATCGAGGTGGACCTGACGGCCGGCTACGGCCCGCCGGCGGCCGTACCGGAGCCGCTGCGCATGGCGGTTCGCCTCACGGCAGCCTGCCTGTACGAGCATCGTGGCGACGGGCCGGACAAGGCTGTCGCAGCTGTGCCGCCGGCTGCCGCCACGCTCATTGCGCCGTTTCGCCGGGTGCGGCTGTGAGGCCGGTTGAGTCGAGGCGGGGAATGGCGCTGGTCGGGGATCTCCGCAGCCGCGTGGTGCTCTGGCTGCCGCAGGAGGCCGCAGACGGATTCGGCGGCGTCAGGACCACCCACGCCGCCGGTCCCGCCATCTGGGCCCGCGTGACCCCGCTGCGATCCGCAGCCCCGCCCGACCCCGCCGCGCCAGGCCAGTCCGTCATCCATCGGATCGAGATCCGCTGGCGTGACGGCATCGGCACCGGCCACCGCATCGGGCTCGGCGCCCGGCGTCTGGCGGTGCGCGCCGCCTTCGATCCCGACGAGCGCCGTCGAAGGCTGGTGCTGCTGTGCGAGGAGATCCGGCCATGACGCATCCCGTGCTCGCCCTGCGCGCCGCCGTGCTGGAGCGCCTCAAGGCCGATGCGCCGCTCGTCGCGCTGCTCGGCGGTCCGCACATCCATGACACTCCGCCGCGCGGCGCCGAGCCGCCTTGCCTGACCTTCGGCGAGACCACCGCCAGGGCATGGCCGGGAGCGCCCGGCGGCCTGCGCCACGCGCTGACGCTGGTCGCATGGTTCCGGCAGTCCGGCGATGCCGAGGCGCTGGCGGTGCTGGAGCGCTGCGAACTGGCGCTGGCCGATCTGCCACCGGTGCTCGACGGCCACCGCCTCGTCCTGCTCGCGATGGCCGGCCTCGATCTGCCGCGTCATAGCGGACAGGGGCCACGCCGCGCGGTCCTGCGGCTCACCGCGCTGACCGAGGCGGCGCCGTGAAAGGAATCCGTCCCCCGCCCTTTCCGTTTTCGCTGACCCGAGGAGATCCGCAATGGCCGCGCAAAAAGGCAAGGACCTGCTGCTCAAGCTCGACGACGGCGCCGGCGCGTTCGTTACCGTGGCGGGGCTGCGTGCCCGTCGTCTCGGGTTCAACGCCGAGGCGGTCGACGTCACCAACGCGGATTCGGCCGGCCGCTGGCGTGAACTGCTGGCCGGTGCGGGTGTCCGCCGCGCCGCCGTCTCTGGCGCCGGCGTCTTCCGCAGCGAGGCCTCGGACCGGATGGTACGCCAGATCGTCTTCGACGGCACCGTCCGCAACTGGCAGGTGGTGGTGCCGGGCTTCGGAACCGTGCAGGGTCCTTTCCATGTGGCCAGCCTCGACTATCGCGGCGAGCAGGACGGGGAGGTAACCTTCGACCTGGCGCTGGAGAGTGCCGGCCCGCTCGCCTTCACGGCGGCCTGAGGGAGGCGCCTGGATGCCCAATCCGCATCGTGGCGAGGTGGCGGCGACCATCGCCGGTCGCCCTCTCACGCTCTGCCTCACCCTCGGCGCCCTGGCCGAGCTGGAGGCCGCCTATGCGGCTGAAGGCCTGGCTGGGCTCGGCCGCAGGCTGGCCCAGGGCGGCCTCGGCGCCCGTGACCTCGTCCGCATCATCGGCGCTGGCGCGCGGGGCGCCGGCCATGCGGTGACGGACGAGGAGATTGCCGGCTGGCCGCTTGACGGAGGGCTGGAGCCGGTCGCCGTCGCCGCCACCGCACTGATCGAATCCGCCTTCGGGGCGCCGGATACCCCACCGCGCCCCGGACCGCCGCAGGACGCCGGCCCGAACCCGGGGACGGGGTGATCCCCTCCCGCCCCTTTCCCTGGGATGCGGCCATGGCCTTCGGGCTCGGCGTCCTGCGGCTGGCGCCGCGGGAGTTCTGGACCACCACGCCGCGCGAACTGGCCGCGGCCTATCGCGCTTTCACCCCGGCCGCCGGCCACGACCCGCCGGACGCCGGCGCTCTCGCCGCCCTTATGGCGGCTTTTCCCGATGGAGACGGCCATGGCGCTTGACCGCGAAAGCCTGTCCGGCCTGGAAACCGGCCTGCAGAACCTCGAGACCCTGACGGATCGCTTCGGCAAGGCACTCACCGGCGCGTTCGCGACCGGAATCGTGCAGGGCCGCCGCTTTGAGGACGTGCTGCGCTCCGTGGGCGATCGCTTCGTTGCCATCGGGCTGCAGTCCGGGCTGAAGCCCCTGACCACTTCCGCCGAAGGGCTGCTGTCGGGCGGCATCAAGGCCGTCGCGGCCGCACTGGGGAGCGGATTCGGCGGCGGGTTGGGCAGCGGACTCGGGCTCGGCGCGGGCGGCGTCAGCCTGCCGGTGACACCCTTCGCCCAGGGCGGCGTGCTCGGCGCCCCGGCCTGGTTTCCACTCGGCCGCGGTCTTGGCCTCGCCGGCGAAGCCGGCCCGGAGGCGATCCTGCCGCTGGCGCGTGGCCCCGACGGCACGCTGGGCGTGCGCGCCGGCACTGACCGGCCAATGCCAGCCGTGACCGTGCAGATCACGACGCCGGATGCCGAAAGCTTCCGCCGCTCGCAGGCCCAGGTCGCCGCCGCGGTCGCCCGGGCGGTAGCCCGTGGCCAGCGCGCGCTGTAGTCCCGCAGCTGTCAGACCGCGCTGCGCAGCATCGCAGCGATCTCGTCCTTCAGCTTCAGGCGCCGCTTCTTCAGCTCTTCCAGTGCCTCGTCGCTCGCCGGCTCGATCTCCGCCTCGACCCGGTGGATCTCGCGGTTGACGTGCTCGTAGGTCTCGGCGAGCCGCGCGAAATGCGCGTCCCCGATCTTCAGCCTGCTGATGGAGGCCGCCGCCTGGGGGAATTCCTCGTGCAGGCCGTGGGGGACATGGGTCATCGCTCGCTCCTTCGCGTTCGGGGGCACTTCACAACAGTCTGGCGTCCGCCGCGTTGCGCGAGGTCAACATGTCGACAGGGAGCCGCCATGCCCGCCTTCCATGAGGTGCTGTTTCCAACCGACCTGTCACTGCGCGGGCGCGGCGGCCCGCGCCGCCGCACCGAGATCGTCGCCACCGGCTCGGGCCGGGAGGAGCGCAACGCCCGCTGGGCGCACGCGCTGCGCGCCTACGACGCGGGCTCCGGCATTCGCAGCCTCGATGACCTCTCCACCATCGTCGCCTTCTTTGAGGCCCGACGCGGCCGCCTGCACGGCTTTCGCTTGCGCGACCGGCTCGACGACAGCT
>JBMOJG010000377.1:0-4027 GCA_049316925.1 Alsobacter sp.
TCGAGGTCGAGTGCCTGGAGGCCCAGATGAGCGATCTCGGCCCGGTCTGGGAGACCCAGAGCACGCCGGTCCATGATCCAGCCCATGATCCAGCCCATGATCCGGTCGGCAGGCCCGCCGGTGAGACGGAGGGCTGAGATGGTGGTGCGCCTCGATGCACGTGATCAAGGCTTCGAGGCCGCCTTCGCCACGCTGCTCGCCACCAAGCGCGAGGTCTCCGAGGATGTCGACGCGGTCGTCCGCGACATCATCGCGGCGGTCATGGCCGGCGGCGACGCGGCGCTAATCGACGCGACGCGCCGGTTCGACCGGCTCGACCTCGATGCCGAGCAATTGGCGGTCACCGAGGTCGAGGTTGACGCCGCCCATGCGGGCTGTGATCCCGACGCGGTTGCGGCGCTGCGCCTCGCCCACGACCGGATTGAGGCCTACCACGCGCGCCAGTTGCCGGCCGATGGCCGTCACATCGATGGGCTTGGCGTCGAGCTCGGCCATCGCTGGACCGCCATCGGTGCGGTTGGCCTCTATGTGCCGGGCGGCACCGCAAGCTACCCCTCGTCGGTGCTGATGAACGCCGTGCCTGCCCGCGTCGCCGGCGTCCCGCGGATCGTCATGGTGGTGCCGTCGCCCGACGGCGTGCTCAACCCGCTGGTGCTGGCGGCGGCGCGCATCGCCGGCGTGTCCGAGATCTACCGGGTCGGTGGCGCCCAGGCGATCGCCGCGCTGGCTTATGGCACTGCCACCATCCGGCCGGTCGACAAGATCGTCGGTCCCGGCAATGCCTATGTGGCCGCCGCCAAGCGGCGTGTCTTCGGCCAGGTCGGCATCGACATGATCGCCGGACCGTCAGAAGTGGTGGTGATGGCCGATGCCAGCGCCAATCCCGACTGGGTCGCTGCCGACCTCCTCGCCCAGGCCGAGCACGACACGGCGGCGCAGTCGATCCTCATCACCGATGATGCAGGCCTTGCCGACGCGGTCTGCGCGGCCGTCGAGACCCGCCTCGCCACCCTGCCGCGGGCCGAGATCGCGCGCGCCAGCTGGCGCGACTTCGGCGCGGTCATCCTCGTCGGCAGTCTCGCGGCGGCCGTGCCGCTCGTCGATCGCCTGGCACCGGAGCATCTGGAGATCGAGGCGGCGGACGCGGACGCGCTGTCCGACCAGATCCGCAATGCCGGCGCGATATTCCTGGGAAGCCACACGCCCGAGGCTATCGGCGACTATGTGGGCGGACCCAATCACGTGTTGCCCACGGCTCGGTCGGCGCGATTCTCGTCGGGCCTCGGCGTTCTGGACTTCATGAAGCGAACCAGCATCCTCAAATGCGGCCCCGAGGCGCTGCGCGCCCTGGGACCAGCGGCGATTGCGCTTGGCCGGGCGGAGGGCCTCGAGGGCCATGCCCGGTCCGTCGCGGTCCGGCTCAACCTGGGATAGAGGCAGCGATGGGCAACACGCTTGCAGACCCGGCGCGACGGCTCGTCGCGGTGACGCTCGACGAGGTCTCGATCGGGCGCGGCATGCCCGAGCAGGAGCACGAGCGCGCGGTCGCCATCTACGACCTCATCGAGTCCAACAGCTTCGCGCTCCCCGACCATTCCGGCGGCCCCTACCGGCTGCATCTTGGGATGGTGTCCAACAAGCTGGCGATGGATGTCCGCGATGCCCAAGGCGGCAGCATTATCGTCCATATCCTGTCGCTGGCGCCGTTCCGCAGCGTTGTGCGCGACTATTTCCTCGTCTGCGAGAGCTATTACGCGGCGATCCGCACGGCCAGCGCCGCCCAGATCGAGGCGATCGACATGGGCCGCCGCGGCCTCCACAACGAGGCGGCCGAACTGCTGGTGCAGCGCCTCGAAGGCAAGATCCAGCTCGATTTCGACACGGCCAGGCGCCTGTTCACGCTGATCACGGCGCTGCACTGGAAAGGCTGAGCATGGAGCCTGGCGGGGGCGACGGACGGCGCGTCGGGGCGGTCCTGTTCGCCTGCGCGTTCAATGCCGTGCGCTCGCCGATGGCGGAGGCGCTGGCCCGGCATTATTTCGGGCGCTCGGTCTATGTCCAGTCGGCCGGAGTGCGCAAGGGCGATCCCGATCCGTTTGTTGCCGTGGTCCTCGACGAGATCGGCATCGACGGCAGCCGCCACAAGCCGCGCACCCTCGACGAACTCGAGGACTGGGAGGGGCTGAACTTTGATCTGATCGTCAGCCTCAGCCCCGAGGCGCACCACCGCGCGCTGGAACTGACGCGCACCAGCGCGATCGAGGCCGAGTACTGGCCGACGGCGGACCCGACCCTGGTGCAGGGCTCGCGTGAGCAGATGCTGGATGCCTACCGGGCGGTGCGTGACACGCTGCTCACGCGCATCAAGCAGCGGCTGGCCCGCACCGGCTGAAGCATCATCCCGCCAGCCGGTGTCCACCTGGCGGACAAAGATGATGCCAGAAGAGGATGCTAGAGCATCATCCCGCCAAGTCGACACCGGTTGGCGGACAAAGATGATGCTGAAACAGAGAGCTAGAGTGGACGACCTGATGCAGTCAGGTCGGAATTCACATCTAGAGCCCAGCTGCACGGGCCAGCGTCGCGGCCGTCAGGCCCGCGACCAGCGCCAGCAATTCGTTGCGCCGCACCAGCATCGCGGCAAACCCGGCCCCGATCGCCAGCATCGCCACCGGGCCGCCGCGCACCGCCATGGGCAGGACTGTGGCGACCACGATGGAGCCGGGCAGCGCCGCCAGACCGCGCCGCACGAAGGGGGTGATCGGCACATGGCCCATCATCCAGACCCCGAGGATGCGGCACAGATAGGTTGCCACCGTCATCGCCAGGATGGCCGCCAGCGTGCCCGGGTCGACGCCGAGGAAATCGTCAGTCCGCATCGGTTGTCTCCGGCAGAAGGGCGCCGGCGAGAGCGCCGGCCAGCGCGCCTGCCATGATGAACGCGTAGCCGGGCAGCAGCGCCCAGGCGGCCAGCGCGACAGCGCCGGCAATGCTCCAGATCACAGCATCGCGACGGCCCTTCCACAGCGGCACGATCATGGCCGCAAAGAAGATCGGCATCACCAGGTCGATCCCGAACTGCTCCGGGCGGGTGATGAACCCACCGGCGAGCCGACCCGGAATGGTGCCCACCACCCAGAACACCCACAGGGTCGCCCCGGCACCGATCAGGACTCCGGCATCACGACCGCCGGAGGCGCGATAGCGCTCGCCCAGCACCCAGTTGGCGTCGGTGAGCAGGAACAGGCTCGGCCACAGCACAGGCCCCGGCAACCCGCCGATCCAGGGCTGCAGCGAGGCTCCCTGCAGGATGAGGCGGGCATTGATCGTGAATGTCAGGAGCGCCACGCCGAGGATGGAGGTGAGGGACCAGCTTTCGGTCCACAGCTCAAGACCGACGAGCTGTGCGGCGCCCGCATAGACGAGCCCGCTCATCAGCACGGTCTCGGTCAGGCTCATGCCCTTCTGTGCCGCGGCCGTGCCGAATGCCGATGCGAAGAACACGATCCCGGGCACGATCGGCATGATCATGCGCGCGCCCAGCAGCAGGCCGGCGCGCGTCAGCGGGGGCGCCGCCGGGGACGTTCTCAAGCCGGACCCGGTGCCTCGCGGCGATGCCGGATCAGCCACCCTGTTCCGAGCACGAAGGCGGCGCCGAGAGCGGCCAGCGGGTATTCGAGGGAGTGCATCAGCCCTTCGCCGAACCGGCTGACGAGGAACGGATCACTGCTGAACATCTCGCCCGCGACCCACCCCAGAAGGCCAGCACCGGCCCAGATCAGGATCGGGTAACGCGACAGCAGCGCCATGATCAGCGTCGCGCCGGCCACGATGAGCGGGATCGAGATCACCAGGCCCAGCACCAGCATTCCGGTGTTGCCCTTCGCCACCGCCGCGATCGCCAGGACATTGTCGAGGCTCATCACCATGTCGGCGACGGCGATCGTCCATACCGCGGAGATCAGCTTGTCGTTGGCCTTGACGTCTTCACCCTCGTCGTTTTCGTCGGTCAGGAGCTTCACTGCAA
>JBMOJG010000378.1:0-4025 GCA_049316925.1 Alsobacter sp.
ACCACACCGATCTGGGACGGATCGAACGTCGCAGGGGTTTCGGCAGCGATCCACAGCGCTCCGCCGCGCTCGAACACCGCCAGCGGCGTGCGCGGCGGCAGCCCGAGGCCGAGCCGCACCGAACCACGCTCGGCCGCGACGCTGATGCGCCCAGACGGCTCGGCTGGCGGCTCCGGAACAGGCGCGGCGACCGGCATTCCAGCCGGTGACGCCATGACCGCCGTGGTGGGGGTCGGCGAACCCGGTGCCGTCGGAACGACCGACCCGTCGGCCACGTCTTGCCCGCGCTGCCCCCCTACCTCCGGGCTCGATTCGCGCACCGGACGCGCCCCCGGCTTTGCCGTTTTCGGCTTGGGCGGCGCGAAATCGAGCACGAATGTGTCGTCCTCGCGGAAGGGCCGGACGTCGACGCCGGGCGCCACGTCGAACGCGATGCGCAGGCTGCTCGGGCCCTCCTCGGCGGCGGCGCCGGTGATCATGCCGGGCAACGCCGCGCGCAACCTCGCAGCGTCAACCCTCAGAGCCGTGTCGAAGGTCAGCTCGACCCTGTTTTCGCCGCGTTTGACATCGACAGGCGCCGTCACCGGCATCTCGAAGACGAGGCGCGAGAAGGTCGGCGTCGTGCCAACCCGGAACGGCATGTCGCGGGGCTCTTCGCTCGCCTTGCGCCGGGTGAGCTGGCGGGCCCGCTCCTCGGCCTCCTTGGCCCGCCGGCTCAGCTCCTCGATGACCTCCGTCGGCAGGCTCGGCGGCAGGCCGCGCCAACTCTCCGGCAACAGATCGATGAACAGCTTCTCGCCCGCCTCCATCAGGTTCGGGCGCACCGGCCGCGCCAGCGCGATGCGGATGCCGCGGCCGTCCGGATCCATGCGCACCGCCGAGATATAGCCGGGCATGTCGAGCGCCAGCTTCTCCGGCCCGAAGCTCACCGCCTTGTCGAAGCCCATGATCAGGATGCCGCTGCTGACGCGGATGGTGGCGCGCGGCAGATCGTCGAACGACAGGACGACGCGCCCGTAGCCGGCCATCTCGGTGCCGCGCACCGTGGCCTTGCTCGCCCAGGCCGTCCCCGGACCGGCAAGCATGCAGGCAAGCGCCAGCATCGCCGCACGGACGTGCCGCGCCGCCCCGCTGATCACGGTGCCGATGGTCCGCCGCTTGGACATGGCTTGGACGCGGTCTCCGGCAGCCGGCGACAGGCCGGCACCGGAAGACGGTAAGCAAGAACGGCTAACGGCAGCTTAAGTTCGCGGTCGCGCGCCCTAGTTGCGCTTTGGCTCGATGGCCTGCAGCTCGCCGGCCGGCAGCGGCTGTCCAGGCGGCCCGCCGGCACTCGCCGCGCTGGCACGCAGGCCGCGCATGGCCAGCTCCACCGTCAGGCGTTCGGCGGCTTCGGGCGACATGACGGCCAGGATCTCCGACATCTTGCGCGGGTTCATGCCATTGACGACGGGAACCAGCACCTTGAGGTCGAGCCGGTCGAACACCCGCGCCGCCTCCTTGGGCTTCATCGTCTCGTACATTGTCACCAGGTTCTTCACCGCCTGCTGCTCGCTCGGCTCCTTGGTGGGATCCTTCTCCTTGTCCTTGGTCTTGGCCTCCAGTTCGCGCAATTCGTTGATGCGGGTCTCGAGCTTCTTGTCGGCGGCCTTGAGCAGGGATTCGCGGGTGTCCAGTTCGCGCTGGCGCTCGTCGAGGGCCTCGCGGCGCTCGCCGAGCTTCTCAAGGATGGCTTTCTCGCCAGGCGAGGGAACCGGCTTGTCGAGCACCACCGGCTTGCTCAGGCCGTTGCCCGGCGGCGGAGGCGGCGGCGTCTCGGGCTCCTTCTTCTCCTTTTTCGGCGGTGTCGAACCGGTCACCAGCGGATCCTGCGGCTCGAGATTGCCGCGCACCTTGAAGAAGGTCTGGGCGATCGTCGGGCCCGGCGCAGGCCCCGACAGCAGGGGTCCGCTCAGGTCGATGGCTTTCAACAGCAGCAGGGCGCCTGCCGCTCCCGCCATCGCCGGAAACAGACGGACCCTCCAGCTCATGCGGCCTGACCGTGCACCCTGCGATGCGCCCGTTCGGCGAAGGCCTGCGCGGCCGCAACCGTCGCACCGAGATTGCGCGGGGCGGCGGGCACGGGCTCGTCGACCGCCGGCACGGCGCTGACGCCGCCGCGGGCTGAGTCGACGATGCGGGTGATGCGGGCGATGACGGCGTCGCCGGAGCGGATCTGCACGGCCAGGTCGGCGCTGTGGCGCTCGGCCTCGCGCAACTGCGCCGCGATGGTCTGGTCGCAGTCGTCGACGATGCCACGCAGGCCCGACACGGCCCGCTCCGCCTTGTCGGTGGCGCCGATCAACTCGCCGATCGTCCGGCGCATGGCATCCTCATCGGCCTTAAGCCGGCGCAGCCGGCGGTCCAGCACGACGCAATGCGCGATGGTTGCGGCAAGCAGAACGCACACCATGGCTTCGATCAGGATGCCGATCATTACTTGTCCCTCGGGGCTGCGGCGCTCGCCTCATAGGCGGCAAACGTGGTCTTGGAGCGCTTCAGCGGGCGCAGCACGCGCACCGCAATCTTTTCGCCGACACGGCCCATGCGGCCTTCGCTGAGCATCACCTGGCCGCATTTCAGCTTCACGGGGGCATCGGGCTCCATGTCGAACATCAGCGTGTCGCCCACCTTCATCGCCAGCATCTGGCGCAGCGGCAGGTGGGTCTCGTACAAGATCGCGTCGATGTCGGAGCGGGCCTGCCAGATCTCCGTCGCCAGATGGTCTTCCCAGATCGGGTCGCGCCCGAACTTCTCGCCCATGAAGCTCTGCAGCAGCAGCTCGCGGATCGGCTCGATGGTGGCGTAGGGAAGCAGGATCTCGACCGATCCGCCGCGGCCCTCCATGTCGATCCGCAGCTGGATCAGGATCGCGGCGTTGGCAGGGCGGGAGATCGAGGCAAAGCGCGGGTTCGTCTCGATGCGGTCGATGCTGAAATGCACCGGCGACAGCGGCTCGAAAGCCTGCTCGGTATCGGCCAGCACGATGTCGAGCATCCGCCGCACGAGGCCGGTCTCGATCGTCGAGTAGGGCCGCCCATCCATCCGCACGGTCGTGGTGGTCCGCCGGCCACCCAGCAGCACGTCGATGACCGAATAGGCCAGCGTCGAATCGACGGTCAGCAGTCCGAAATTGTCCCACTCCTCAGCCCTGAACACCGACAGGATCGTCGGCAGCGGGATCGAGTTGATGTAGTCGCCGAACCGCACAGAATTGATGTCGGACAGGGAGACTTCGACGTTGTCGGAGAAGAAATTGCGCAGGCTGGTCGTCAACAGCCGCACCAGGCGGTCGAAGACGATTTCGAGCATCGGCAGGCGCTCGTAGGACACCATCGCCGAATCGACGATGGCGCGCAGGCCCGAGCGGCTGGATTCACTTGCCTCGTCCGTCGAGAAGCCGAGGAGGTTGTCGATCTCGTCCTGGTTGAGCAGCCGATCAACGCCGGCGTCCGGCACGTTGGCGGTCGCCGCCGCCTCGATCATGGCGCTCCATTCGGCCGCGATCGCATCGCTCTCGCCGCCCTTCTCCTCAGCCATGGTCGCACACGCCCCGGGTCACTGGATCAGGATCTCCTTGAACAGCACGGCCTCGACCTTCGAGGGGTAGATCGCCACGTTGATTCGGCGCAGCAGTTCCTCCTTCAGCCGGTAGACGCCGGCGGACCCTTCGAGGTCGCTCGGCCGCAACTCTCGCGTATAGACTTGGAACATATCCTCGATGCGCGGCAGCAGCGGCTGCACCTCGGTCACGACCTTGGGGTCGGACACTTCCAGGGCGATCTTCATCTTCAGGTAGCGCGGCCGCTCGGTCGTCTGCTGGATGTTCTGGCCGGCAAGATTGACCATCATGTCCTTCATTTCGAGGAAGGCGGTCTTCTTCGGCGGCGCTACCGCAGGCGCGCCGCCTTGCTCGGCCGCAGCGTCGGGTTTCTTCTTGAGGAAGAAGAACCAGCCTGCCCCGCCGCCGCCCAGCACGAGCACGG
>JBMOJG010000379.1:0-4020 GCA_049316925.1 Alsobacter sp.
CAGGCCATGGGCCGGCTCGGCGAGGTGGTGACCCGCACCTGGCAGACAGCCCACAAGATGAAGCTGCAGCGTGGCAGTCTGCCCGGCGACGGCGCCCATCACGACAATTTCCGCGTCAAGCGCTACATCGCCAAATACACGATCAACCCCGCCATCGCCCATGGCGTGTCGCGGCACATCGGCTCGGTCGAGGTCGGCAAGCTCGCCGACCTGGTGCTGTGGTCGCCGGCCTTCTTCGGCGTCAAGCCCGACATGGTCATCAAGGGCGGCAGCATCATCGCCGCGCAAATGGGCGATCCCAATGCCTCCATCCCGACGCCCCAGCCGGTGCACTACCGGCCGATGTTCGCCGCCTTCGGCAAGGCGCTGACGGCGTCCTCGGTGGTGTTCGTGTCGCAGGCCGCTGCTGCGAACGGGCTGCGCGAGCGGCTGGGGACCGACAAGGCCTTCCTGCCGGTCGAGAATGTCCGCGGCGGCATCTCCAAGGCGTCGATGATCCACAACGACGCCACGCCGGTCATCACGGTCGATCCCGAGACCTATGCGGTCACCGCCGATGGCGAGCTGCTGGTCTGCGAGCCTGCCACCGAGCTGCCGATGGCGCAGCGCTATTTCCTGTTCTAGGGTCTGTACGCCGTCGCCGCGCCCGCCAACCGGCGTCCACGGGGCGGGATGATGCCACAGGGGCTTCCATGCTCGTTCTGATTGCGACACTGACGATCAAGCCGGGCTCGGGCGAGGCGGTCATCGCGGCGGCAAAGCCCTGCATTGCCGGAACCCGCGCCGAGCCGGGTTGCGTCTCCTACGACTTGAACCACAGTGTCACCGACCCCGACACCATGGTGTTCGTGGAGCGCTGGGCGTCGCGCGAGGCCATCGACGCGCACATGCGGATGCCGCATTTCCTCGCCTGGCGCGAAAAGGCGGCAGGTCTCATCCTCGATCGCAAGATCGAGATCATCACGCCGGCCGAGATCGCCAGCCTCTAGAGCATCATCCCGCCAGGTGGACACCGGTTGGCGGATAAAGATGATGCGAAGACAAAGAGCGAGAGCGAACGACCTGACGCAATCAGGTCGGAGTCCGCTCTAGCATCGAACCGCGCACGGGCCCCATGCGGCGGCGGGGGTTGGCCGGCGCGCCGCGGCCTGCCACCATGCCCGCATGGATCGCCCGCACAGACTGGCGGGCGCCCCGTGACCGCAGCTCCCGCCCGTTCCGACACACGCCGCGCCACTGCTGTGCTAGCCGTGACCCAGCTCATCGGCTGGGGCACGACGTTCTACATCCCGGCCATCCTCGGCCGCGACATCGGCGCCGATCTCGGCCTGTCGGTCGAGACGGTCTTTGCCGGCGTCACCGTGATGCTCATCACCTCCGGGATTGTGTCGCCCTGGCTCGGGCGCTGGATGGACCGCAACGGTGCAGCGCCGGTTCTGGTCGCCGGTTCGATCCTGGCCGCCGCGGCGTTGGGATTGCTTGCCCGCGCGACGGGTTTTTGGAGTTACGCTGCCGCCTGGGTGGCGATCGGCCTGGCAACGGCGTGCTGCCTGGCGCTGCCGTCTTTCACGGCACTCGCCCAGGTCGCGGGCGACCGGGCCCGCCAGGCGATGATCGTGCTCATGCTGCTCACCGGCGGGTCGTCGAGCATCGCCTGGCCGGCCACCGCCTGGCTCGAATCGGCCATCGGCTGGCGCCAGACCTGCCTCGTCTTCGCGGCCATCCACCTGCTGGTGTGCCTGCCGCTCCACCTCTTCGTCCTGCCCCGGCGACGCGCGCACGCGGAAGGCGGCCCGCCACGGCCGGTATCGCCGCCCAATATTGCGCCCGAGAGGCGTCGGCTGGCTTTGCTGATGATGCTGCCGGCCTTTGCCTGCTCGGGCTTCGTGTCCTGGGGCCTGTCGCTGCATCTTGTCGACATGCTGGCGGGGATCGGCATGACGCCGGCCTTCGCCTTGGCGCTGGGCTCCAGCGTCGGCGTGCTCCAGGTCTCGGCCCGGATCGGCGAATTTGCCTTTGGCCGCTATGTGACGCCCGGCGTCTCGGCGGCCGCCGCGTCGGTGCTGATGGTCGCAGCCTTCCTGCTCATTGCCTGGCCGCCGGTCACGACGGCGCAGGCCGTTGCCTTCGTGGTCATCTATGCGTTCGGCTCGGGGCTGCTCGGCGTCGCCCGTGCGACGCTGCCGCTGTGGGCGTTCGGTTCTGCCAACTACGGCACCATCGCCGGGCGCATCGCGCCGGTGCAGAACACCGCCTTCGCGGCCGCGCCGCTGGTCTTCGCCGCCGTCACCGAGGCGGCCGGCATCCGCGCCGGCCTGCTGATGTCGCTGGCGATTGCGACACTGGCCGCGGTGTTCATGGCCGCACTCGCGATCATCGTCGTCCGCTCGCCGGCATCGCGTGCCTGAGCGACGGCCGCATGGTATCGAAGGCTGGAAAACCAACGGAGACAAACCCATGCTGCGTGCCACCGCCGTCGTCCGCAAACCCGCCGTCAAGGCCGACCGGGTCGTCGACACCGTGGTGCTCGACCATGAGGGCCGCCACCGCCGCCGGCTGTCGCTGACCGGCGCCGCCGGCCTCGCCTTCCTGATGGACCTGGAGAAGGCCACCGTGCTGAACCACGGCGATGCGCTGAAGCTGGAGGATGGCCGCCTCGTCGGCGTCGTCGCCGCGCCGCAGCGCCTGCTCGAGGTCCGGGCCGAGAACCCGCTGCGCCTGCTGCGCGTGGCCTGGCACATCGGCAACCGCCACACACCTGCCGAGATCACCGCCGACGCGATCTACATCGAGGAGGACCACGTCCTCGCCGAGATGGTGCGCGGCCAGGGCTGCAGCGTCGTCGCGGTCGAACGGCCGTTCCAGCCCGAGAAGGGCGCCTATGACCAGGGCGGGCACGGCCACCATCATGGGCATCATCATGGCCACGACCACGTCAACCACGACCACGCCCACCACGACCACGCCCACCACGACCATGGCGATCATGGCCATCACGCCGCTTCAGCCGAAGCCGGCCATGTCCACGGTCCGGGCTGCGGCCACGATCATGATCACCATGATCATGGCCACCAAGACCATGGCGCCCACGCTCACCACGACCATGGCACGCACGCCAAGCATGCCGGAGCCGCCGAGGCGGGACACGTCCACGGACCGGATTGCAGCCACGATCACGATCACGATCATGACCACGGCCACAAGCATGACCACGCTCACCCCCATGGTCACGGCCACAAGCATGGCTGAGGCGGCCCATCTGCCGCTGATGGCGTGGCTGTCGCCGGCCTTTCCCGTCGGGGCCTTCGCCTATTCGCATGGCCTCGAATGGGCCGTGGAGACCGGAGCCGTCGCCGATGCAGCCGGCCTCGCTGCCTGGATCGACGATCTGCTCGGCCACGGTTCGGGCCGTAGCGATGCCGTCCTTCTTGCTGCGGCATGGCGGGCGATCACGGACCCGGATGCAGCTGCGCTGGCCGAGGTCGCCGAACTCGCCGTCGCACTGCAGCCCTCGGGTGAACGCCATCTCGAGGCGACCCAGCAGGGCGGCGCCTTCGTGGCCGCGGCCCGCGCCGCCTGGCCGACGCCGGCCTTCGACACCCTCGCCGCCGCCTGGGATGGCCCGGTGGCCTATCCGGTCGCCGTCGGCGTCGCATCTGCTGGCCACGGCATTGCGCTGACGCCAACGCTGGAGGCCTTCCTCCTGGCGTTCGTCGCCAACCTTGTCTCCGCCGCCGTGCGCCTCGGCGCCATCGGCCAGACCGACGGCCAGCGCGTCACGGCAGGCGCCGTGCCGGCCGTCCGGGCCGCGGCGGCCTTTGCCGGCGGCGCGTCGATCGAGGATGTCGGCGTTGCGGCGTTCCGCTCCGACATCGCGTCGCTTCGCCACGAAACCCAGTACACGAGGCTGTTTCGCTCATGACCCGCTCCAGCAACGGCCCCCTGCGCGTCGGCATCGGCGGACCCGTCGGCTCCGGCAAGACCGCCCTGGTGGAGGCGCTGTGCAAGCGCCTGCGCGAC
>JBMOJG010000380.1:0-4003 GCA_049316925.1 Alsobacter sp.
ATGCCGGCGGCCTCGACGACCTCGTCGCCATTGTCCGCGGCGCGCCAGACGGCATCGTCGTGCCCAAGGTCGACCATCCCGACGACCTCGCCCGCCTGTCCGTGTTCCTCGACGCGCTGGAGCGGCGCGACGGGATTGCCGGACCGATCCGCCTCATGCCGGTCGCCACCGAGACGCCGCGCGCCCCACTGGCGCTGGCCGTCTACGGTTCCGTCCCCCTGCCGCGGCTCTACGGCATGACCTGGGGCGCCGAGGACCTCAGCACTGCGCTGGGAGCCAGCACCAACCGGGACGAGACCGGCGGTTGGGCCTTCACTTACCGCATGGCCCGCTCGCTCTGCCTGATGGCGGCCCGTGCGGCCGGTGTCGAGCCGGTCGAGACGCTCTACGCCGACTTCCGCGATCCGGCCGGTCTGACGGCCGCGTCCCGCGCCGCGGCCCGGGAGGGTTTCACCGGCCGCATTGCGATCCACCCCGATCAGGTCGGACCGATCAACGACGCCTTCACCCCGTCGGCCGATGAGGTTGCGCACGCTCAACGCGTCGTCGATGCCTTTGCGGCCGAACCGGGCGCCGGCGTCATCGGGCTCGACGGGCGAATGCTCGACATCCCGCACCTGCGCCAGGCCGAGCAGGTGCTGGCCCGTGCCGCGGCCCATGCCGGCCTGCCGCCTCATGGCTGAGCCGGCAGGCCACCTCCCGACGCAGGTCGACAGCCTTGCGGCCCTCGTCGGACTGCTGCATCCCGGCGAGCGGGTCTACCTGCCGGGCTCCGGCGGCGAGCCGCTGGGCCTGATGCAAGCGCTGGCTGCAGCCGGCGTGCCGCTCGCGATTACGGCGAGTTTCGTGCCGGGGATCAATCCCTGGCCGCTGGCGGATCTGCCGGCCGGAACGGTCATGACCGCAAGCTTCGCCCATGCCGGGCCGCCCGAGGCGCAGGCCGAGGGGCGGATGCGCCACCTGCCGCTGTCCTATGCGGGCTTCGCCGCCTATCTGCGCGGGTCGGGAAGTTTCGAAACCACCATCGTGCATGTCGGCCCGCCCGACGCCCGGGGACAGTGCTCGCTCGGCATCGCGGTCGAGTTCACCCTGATGGCGATTGCCGCGTCCCGGCGGGTGCTGGCAGTGATCAACCCGCGCATGCCCGCCATCGCCGGTGCGCCGGCGCTGCCGCTCGCGTCCTTCGCCGGCTGGGTGCTGCACGACGCGCCGCTGCGCGAATATGACGTCGGAACTCCCTCGGCCGAGGCCGGTGCGATTGCCGCCCATGTGGCGGCCTTCGTTCAGGACGGCTCGACGATCCAGATCGGCCTCGGCAAGGTGCCGGACGCGCTGCTGCGCGGGCTGACGGACCGTCGCAACATCAGGCTGCATTCCGGCATGCTGTCGGATGGCGTGATGGCGCTGGCCGGGGCAGGGGCCCTCGATCCGGCCTGGGCGCACACCGCATGCGTGCATGTCGGCAGCAACGCCTACTACCAGTGGCTCGCCGGGCGGCGCGACATCAGCGTGGCTGGCTGCGACCACACCCATGATCCCGCCGTGCTGGCGGCGGTGCCCGGCCTTGTCGCCGTCAACGCGGCGCTCAGCGTCGACCTGTTCGGACAGGCCAACCTGGAAATGCTCGACGGTCGCATGGTCAGCGGTGTCGGCGGCGCGGCGGACTTCGCCCGGGCGGCGGCGCTCGCCCCCGGCGGGCTCAGCATTGTCGCCCTGCCATCGACGGCGGGCCGCAGTCAGGCCTCCCGCATCGTGCCACGGCTCGACGGGGTCTGTTCGCTGCCACGCCAGGATGTCGAGGTCGTGGTCACCGAGCATGGCGCCGCCGACCTGCGCGGCTGCTCCGTTGTCGAGCGGGCGGAGCGTCTGGTGGCTGTCGCTGCCCCCGCCCACCGTGCAAGGCTGGCGGCCGACTTCGCCGCCATGGCGGCGCGCCTGTGAAACCACACCAAAGGGAGGGAAAGCCGTGAGAAAAGCCGAGAAGGTCATCATCAGCTGCGCGATCACGGGATCGATCCACACCCCCAGCATGTCGCCGCATCTGCCGGTCACGCCGCAGCAGATCGCCGACAGCGCCATCGGCGCCGCCAGGGCCGGCGCCGCCATCCTGCACCTGCATGCGCGCAATCCCGAGACCGGGCGGCCGAGCTCGGCCCCGGAGGTCTACCGCCAGTTCCTGCCGATCATCCGCGACGGCTGCGACGGCATCATCAACATCACCACCGGCGGCGGCCTTGGCATGACGCTGGACGAGCGTCTTGCCGCAGCGAAGTGGGCCGAGCCCGAGATCGCCTCCATGAACATGGGGTCGCTGAACTTCAACATCTCGGGGGCGGGCGCCCGCATCCGCGAGTTCAAGAACGACTGGGAGCAGCCCTACCTGGAGATGACGAAGGATTTCATCCTCTCCAACACCTTCACGCAGATCGAGCGCGGCATGACCGAGCTCGGCGCGCTGGGCACCCGCTTCGAGTTCGAGTGCTACGACGTCGGGCACCTCTACAACCTGGCGCATTTCGCCGACCGCGGCATCGTCAAGCCGCCCTATTTCGTCCAGGCGATCTTCGGGATTCTCGGCGGCATCGGCCCCGAACACGAGAACCTGATGCACATGAAGTCGACGGCCGACCGGCTGTTCGGCAACGACTACTACCTGTCGGTGCTGGCCGCCGGCCGCCACCAGCTGCCCTTCGTCACCATGGGGGCCATCATGGGCGGCAATGTCCGCGTCGGGCTGGAGGACAATCTCTACCTCGGCAAGGGCCAGCTCGCGTCGTCCAACGCCGACCAGGTGGCGAAGATCCGCCGCATCCTGGAGGAGCTGTCCCTCGAGGTGGCCACGCCCGACGATGCCCGCCGCATGCTCGGCACCAAGGGCGCGTCACGCGTCGCATTCTGAAGCCGGAAGGACCGGGCCATGCCGATCGCCATCCCTGCCTATGGCTTGCCGCAGGAAAACCGCCGTGTCCTGCTGGTCCACCGCCCCGCCGGGGTCCCGCAGGCCGAGGATTTCGCCCTCGACACGGCGCCCGTGCCGGAGCCCGGTCCGGGACAGATGCTGGTGCGCAGCATCTACCTGTCGGTGGACCCCGCCCAGCGCGGCTGGGTCTCTGCCGAGGCCAACTACAGCGCGCCGGTGCCGCTCGGCGGCCCCATGCGGGCCCTGGCCGTCGGCATCGTCGTACAAAGCCGCATCGAGGCCTTCGCCGAGGGCACCGTCGTGTATGGCTGGTTTGGCTGGCAGGACTATGCGGTGGTCGAGGCCGGCGCGGTGATCCTGCGGGCTGACCCGCTGGGGGATGGCGATCTGCCGCTGGACGCCTATGCCAGCCTGCTGGGCATCAACGGGGTGACGGCCTGGCTGGCCCTGACCCTGCTGGGCCGGCCCCGCAGCGGCGAGACGGTGGTGGTATCGACGGCTGCCGGGTCCGTCGGCAGCTTCGTCGGCCAGATCGGCCGCAGCCTCGGTGCGCGCCCGGTCGGCCTCACCGGTGATGACGCCAAGGTGGCGCGCTGCCTCGAGCGCTACGGCTACGCCGCGGCGATCAACTACCGGACGCCCGACCTCGAAGCGGCCGTCAAGGCGGCGGCCCCCGATGGTGTCGACGTCTATTTCGACAACACCGGCGGATCCATCCTCGACACGGTGCTGCGCCAGATGCGGGTCGCCGGCCGCATCGTCCAGTGCGGCACCGCGTCGACCGGCTCATGGGTGCCGCCGCCCACCGGCCCCCGCAACGAGCGTGAGATCCTGACCCGTCGGCTGGTGTGGAGCGGCTTTGTGATCTTCGACCATCTCCCCGGCTACGCTCAGGCGGCAGACGAACTCGCCGCCCTCTGGCGGGCCGGCAGCCTCGTCTACGACGTCGACATTGCCGACGGGATTGCCCATGCGCCGGGCGCCATCGCATCGCTTTATGCCGGCGAGAACACCGGCAAGAAGCTCATTTTCGTCGGCTGACACGCCCCCGCAGGAGACCACCATGGACATGCAGCTGAGCGA
>JBMOJG010000381.1:0-4001 GCA_049316925.1 Alsobacter sp.
CGGTCAGCCGCGCCGTGTCGCCGGCGCTCGACGTCGATGATCCGCTCGACCGGGCTTACCACCTCGAGATTTCCTCGCCGGGCATCGACCGGCCGCTCGTGCGCGTCTCCGACTTCGCGCGCTGGGCGAGTCATGAGGCCAAGGTGGAGATGGCGGTCGCCGTGGACGGCCGCAAGCGCTTCCGCGGGATTATCGAGGGCGTCGAGGGCCAGGGCGCCGTCCTGCGCCGCACCGACGTCAAGTCCGACGAGGAGCCCCGCATCGTGCTGCCGGTGCGTGAGATCGGCGAGGCCCGGCTGGTCCTCACTGATGATCTGGTGCGCGAATCGCTGCGCCGTGGCAAGGCGGCTCTCAGGGCGTCCGAGGGCGGTGCTGGCGACGGTGAGGATGGCGACGGGGATGAGGCCGACATCGCCAATCTCGACGGCTTCGCCGAACCGCCACCGCTGGCCCCGCTGCCGGCCCGGCCGGCCCGGTCCGCCAACGGGACCGAACCCCGGACCCAGACGAAATCGAAGTCGAAGTCCAAACTGTTCACGCCGCCCCGCAGGCCGGGCGGCAAGAAGCCCACCAAGGAGTGATGCAGATGGCTGTCAGCGCCAACAGGCTCGAACTTCTGCAGATCGCCGATGCGGTCGCCCGCGAGAAGGTGATCGACCGGCAGATCGTGCTGGCCGCGATGGAGGACGCCTACGCCAAGGCCGCCCGTTCGCGCTACGGCACGGAGACGAACGTCCAGGCGGAGATTGATCCGCGCACCGGCGAGCTGCGCCTGTGGCGGCATCTCCAGGTGGTCGATCTGGTCGACAACCCGGCCGTCGAGATCTCGCTGGAGGACGCCAAGCGCTCCAATCCGGCCGCGCAGGTCGGCGACGCCATCGCCGACAAGCTGCCACCCTTCGACCTTGGCCGCATTGCAGCCCAGTCGGCCAAGCAGGTCATCGTCCAGAAGGTCCGCGAAGCCGAGCGCGACCGTCAGTATGACGAGTACAAGGATCGCATCGGTGAAATCGTCAATGGCGTCGTCAAGCGCGCCGAATACGGCAATGTGATCGTCGATCTCGGCCGTGGCGAGGGCATCGTCCGCCGCGACGAGCTGATCCCGCGCGAGGCCTTCCGCCCGGGCGACCGCATTCGCGCCTATGTGTATGACGTCCGCCGCGAGCAGCGCGGCCCGCAGATCTTCCTGTCGCGCACACATCCGCAGTTCATGGCGAAGCTCTTTGCCCAGGAGGTGCCGGAGATCTATGACGGCATCATCGAGGTCAAGGCCGTGGCCCGAGACCCCGGTTCGCGTGCCAAGATCGCGGTGATCTCGCGGGACAGCTCGATCGATCCTGTTGGCGCCTGCGTCGGCATGCGCGGCTCGCGCGTCCAGGCGGTGGTCGGCGAGCTCCAGGGCGAGAAGATCGACATCATTCCGTGGTCACCCGACGTCGCGACCTTCATCGTCAACGCCCTGCAGCCCGCCGAGGTCGCCAAGGTGGTGCTTGACGAGGATGCCGAGCGCATCGAGGTGGTGGTGCCGGACGACCAGCTCAGCCTGGCCATCGGCCGGCGCGGCCAGAATGTCCGTCTCGCCTCGCAGCTGACGGGCTGGGACATCGACATCCTGACCGAGGCCGAGGAATCGGAGCGTCGCCAGAAGGAGTTCCAGAGCCGCACCGCGGTCTTCATGGACGCGCTCGACGTCGACGAGGTCGTCGGCCAGCTGCTCGCCTCCGAGGGATTCCGCTCCGTCGAGGAGCTCGCCTACGTGGAGCCGGCCGAGCTCGCATCGATCGAGGGTTTTGACGACGACACCGCAGCCGAGATCCAGGCCCGTGCCCAGGACTATCTGAACCGCATCGAGGCCGCGTTCGACGCCCAGCGCGTCGAGCTCGGCGTTGCCGACGAGCTGCGCGAGGTCGAGGGCGTCACCACCGAGATGATGGTGAAGCTGGGTGAGAACGACGTGAAGACGATCGAGGACCTCGCTGGCTGCGCCACCGACGACCTGCTGGGCTGGAGCGAACGCAACGGCACCGAAACGATCCGCCACGCGGGTTATCTCGACGGCATCGCGTTGTCGCGCGAGGAGGCCGAGGCGATCGTCATGGCCGCCCGCGTCCATGCCGGCTGGATCGAGCCGCCGGCACCGCCGGAGGCCGACGACACGGAGGAGGACGCGGCGGAGGCGTGAGCCGAAGCCGGTCCGGTTGGGAGCCTGAATGGCGCGACGCGACGGCACCGATGATGACGAGGATGGCCCGGAGCGTACCTGCCTGGCGACCAGGGTCGCCCGACCTGTCGACGAGCTGATCCGTTTCGTTGCCGATCCCGACGGCGTCGTCGTGCCGGACTTGCGCCGGCGCTTGCCCGGCCGCGGCGTCTGGGTCACGGCGAACGCCGCTGCGGTGGCCGAAGCCGTCAAGCGCAAGGCGTTCGCGCGCGGACTGAAGCGTCCCGTGACCGTTTCGCCGGGTCTGGCCGACGAAGTCGATGCCCTGTTGAAGCGCTCAGCGCGCGAAAGCGTCAGCCTCGCCAACAAGGCCGGCCAGGTTGTCAGCGGCTTTTCGAAGGTCGAGGCGGCCATCGGCCGTGGCCAGCTCGCCGCTTTGGTTGAGGCCGCCGATGCCCAGCCGGACGGAGTGCGCAAGCTCGGCCAGGCCCTGCGACGCAGCTATGGCGAGGACGCTGCGACCATCCCGGTCGTCAGGATTCTGTCATCGACTGATTTGGATTTGGCATTGGGACGGTCACATGTGATACATGCTGCTCTCCTTGAAGGCCCGGCGTCTCGTGCGTGCATCGCGCGCTGCCGGGCCTTGGAGCGTTATCGCGTTGGACCGGACCCCCAGGGACCGGCGACGCCCCAGACACAATCGTCCGACGCGACGGCCCGTGAACCCGCAGGATGCGAGCGGAATGAGTGATACGAAGAACAGCGGCGACAAGACGCTCAGCGTTCCGTCGAAGACGCTCAGCCTGAAGCGGCCCGTCGAACAGGGCATGGTTCGGCAGAGCTTTTCGCACGGACGTTCCAAGTCAGTCGTCGTCGAGAAGGTGAAGCGTCGGGTGATCGGACCGGGCGACGGCAAGCCGGAGACGGTTGCCGCGCCTGCGCCTGCGCCCGTTCCGGCCAAGCCGCCGATGCGCGCACCCTCTCCCTCAAACTCGGGACGTGCCGCACCGCCGCCGCCGGCCGCCAGGCCGCAGCAGCAGTCCGCCTCGGCGCGTCCGGCTGGCGTTGTCCTGCGCACGCTGACCGAGGAGGAGCGCGACGCTCGCGCCATCGCGCTCGTCGAGGCACGCCGCCGCGAAGAGGATGAGCGCCGCCAGGCCGTCATTGATTCCGAGGCCCGCGAGGAGCGCGAGGCCCGCGAGAAGATCGAGCGTGACGCTGCCGAAGCGCGCAAGCGTGACGAGGACATGCGTCACCGCCGCGAGGAGGAGGTGCGCCGCAAGGCCGAGGACGAGGCCAAGCGCCGTCTCGGCGACACGCCGCGCCCGGCCGGCGAGGCTGCTGCCGCCACCCCGGCTGCCGCGACGCCTGCCGGCACGCCCGCCGCCCGTCGTCCGCTCGGCATGCCGACGGCGCCAGGCCGCGCCGTCGAGGCCGAGGAAGACGACGTCAAGCGCGTCATCCGCCGCCCCGGCATGCCGCTGAAGATCATCACCCCGCCCAAGCCCGACCGGGCCCGGGCCGGCGACGAGAAGCGCCGCGGTCGTCTCACCGTCACCACGGCGACCGGCGACGACGAGGAGCGCACGCGCTCGGTTGCGGCGTTCCGCCGCCGCGTCCAGCGTCTCAAGGGCCACGCCGCCAACGAGCCCAAGGAGAAGATCGCCCGCGAGGTCGTCATCCCCGAGACGATCACCATCCAGGAACTCGCCAACCGCATGGCGGAGCGCGGGGTCGACGTCATCCGCTTCCTGATGAAGGAAGGGCAGCTGCACAAGATCACCGACGTGATCGACGCGGACTCCGCCCAGCTCATCGCCGAGGAGTTCGGCCACAC
>JBMOJG010000382.1:0-3993 GCA_049316925.1 Alsobacter sp.
CGCCACTTGGTGACGATCTTCTCCTCGGGGATCGGCAGCACGCCCATTTCCGAGGCCATCACCACGAGGCCGTCATCGGTGACGAGGTAGCGCGCCGGGCGAAGGCCGTTGCGGTCGAGCGTCGCGCCGATCTGGCGGCCGTCCGTGAAGGCAACTGCGGCCGGGCCGTCCCACGGCTCCATGAGGGCGGCGTGGTACTCGTAGAAGGCGCGTCGGCTCTCATCCATCAGCGGGTTGCCGGCCCAGGCTTCCGGGATCAGCATCATCACCGCATGGGCGAGCGAGTAGCCGCCCTGCACAAGGAACTCGAGCGCATTGTCGAAGCACGCGGTGTCCGACTGGCCCTCGTAGGAAATCGGCCACAGCTTGGAGATCTCGGCTCCGAACAGCTCGGAGTCAACCGAGGCCTGGCGCGCCGCCATCCAGTTGACGTTGCCGCGCAGCGTGTTGATCTCGCCGTTATGGGCGACCATCCGGTAGGGATGGGCGAGTGACCAGGTCGGGAAGGTGTTGGTCGAGAAGCGCTGGTGCACCAGCGCCAGCGCCGACTCGAAGCGAGGGTCGGTCAGGTCCAGGAAGTAGTCGCCGAGCTGGCTGGCCAGCAGCATGCCCTTGTAGGTAATGGTGCGCGACGACAGGGAGACGGGGTAATAGCCCTTCGTGCGCCCGTCCTTCATGTCGTAGATCGTGTTCGACACGACCTTGCGCAGGATGAACAGGCGACGCTCGAAGGCATCGCCGGCACCGGTCGTCGGACCGCGGCCGACGAGCACCTGCCGGATGGCGGGCTCAGTCGGCTTGACACTCTCGCCCAGACCGGAGCTGTCCACCGGCACGTCGCGCCAGCCCAGAAGCACCTGGCCTTCGTCGGCGATAACGCGCTCGATCACCTCCTCGCAGATGCGCCGGCCTTCTGCGTCGCGCGGCAGGAAGACCATGCCGACCGCATAGTCGCCGACCGGTGGCAGCGTGATGGCGAGGCGGTCCGCCTCGGCGCGGAAGAAGCCGTCCGGGATCTGCACCAGCATGCCGCAGCCGTCGCCGGCCTTCGGATCGGCCCCGACCGCGCCGCGGTGGTCGAGATTGAGCAGGATCTGCAGCCCCATGGCGAC
This sequence comes from Alsobacter sp., assembly GCA_049316925.1. Classification (GTDB taxonomy): domain Bacteria; phylum Pseudomonadota; class Alphaproteobacteria; order Rhizobiales; family Beijerinckiaceae; genus Alsobacter. The sequence goes on from JBMOJG010000382.1 coordinate 1,113, forward strand.
GATGGCATGGGACCGACGGTCCTTCATGTCGGCGACGAAGCCGACGCCGCAGGCGTCGTGTTCGCGAGCGGGATTGTAGAGCCCCTGCGCCTCGGGCAGTCCGGGATCGCGGACGACGACGCCCCGGCTGCCGGCACCCATGCCCTCACCCTGTCCGTTCCGCGTTGCCTCGCCCATGGTCGCCCTCGCGTCCGCTCGCCGATGCGCCCGAAGGCGCAAACCCTGTCTTCAGGCCTCTGCATTGCGCGAGCAAGGCAAAGGCCACGGATCGGGGATGTGTTTGGGAAGGTCCGGTCGCGCCCCGCGTCGCGCCCGCACCCTGCGGGCGTCCGATCCAGGATCGGTCGGCGCCCGTCAGGCCTGCTCGTCGTTGGCGGCACGTTTGCGGCTGCGGCCGGCCGTGAGGCCGTTTTCCGTCGCCTTGATCGTCGTGCCGCGCGTGCTCACAGGCAATCCGTCATCCTGATCGGGGCGCACCCCTTAATGGGACAGCATAACTGTCCTATCTCGCCCGGACATTGCCAGATTTCATCACACCATACAAGGGCCCAAATCGTCCCGGCCGCACGATTGTTGCGGGCAGGCCGCTTCGCGCGCAAGGAATGGAACGTTGCCACCCCGCGCTGCGATCAGGCGTGACCTGCGGCGGCGCGCTAGGCAGCACGGCGCCGTGCGTGCATCCTCGCGCCACGCAGGAGAGCAGGGCATGAATTTCGCGAGTGACAATGTCGTTGGGGCCAGCGCCGCGGTGCTTCAGGCCCTGCTGGCCGCCAATCATGGCAGCGAGGCGGCCTATGGGGCCGACACCGCGACGAAGCAGGCCGAAGCCATGCTGGCCGAGGTGTTCGAGCATGACGTCCGAGTGTTTCTCGTCGCGACCGGTACGGGTGCCAACGCGCTGGCGCTGGCGGCGCTGACGCCCCCCTGGGGAGCCGTGTTCTGCCACCAGGAAAGCCACATCATCGACGACGAGTGCGGCGCGCCTGAGATGTTCACCGATGGAGCCAAGCTCGTCGGCATCCCGGGTCCGGCGGGCAAATTCACGGCGGCCGATCTGTCGACGACCCTGGAGCGCTATCCGCGTGGACTTGTGAAGTCGGTGCAGCCGGCCGCGCTGTCGGTGTCGCAGGTCACCGAGGCCGGAACACTCTACAGCCTCGAAGAGATCTCTGCCCTGGCGGCCGTGGCGCACGCGCATGGCATGGGCGTGCATCTCGACGGCGCGCGCTTTGCCAATGCGATGATCGGCCTCGGCTGCTCGGCAGCCGACATGACGTGGCGGTCGGGGGTCGACGTGGTGACGTTCGGCGCCACCAAGAATGGCTGTCTCGCCTGCGAGGCGGTGGTGTTCTTCCGGCCGGCCGATGCGGAGCCGTTCGCGTTCCGGCGCAAGCGCGGCGGGCATACGCTCAGCAAGGGGCGTCTGCTCGGCGCGCAGATGGTCGGCTACCTGTCGGACGGGCACTGGCTGGCCAATGCCCGCCATGCCAACGCCATGGCACAGCGGATCGCAGCAGGGTTGGGCGGACTGGCCGGGGTGCGGCTGCCCTGGCTGACCGAGGCCAACGAGGTGTTCGTCGTGCTGCCCGACGCCATGCTGGCCGCGATCAGGCAGGCCGGCTATGCGGTCGCGCCGTGGGGCAGCCTCAGCCTGCCGCCGGGTTTTGTCATTGCGGACGGCGAATCCTTCGTCAGGCTGGTGGCGTCCTTTGCCAGCCCGCCCGAGGACATCGACGGCCTGATCGCGGCCGCTCGGGCCGCGTGATCTCGCGAGGCTGTCCAAGAGGCGCCTTAATCCCTCGTTAACCGGTTGATCAGGCATGTCCGGGCGCGGCGGCGTCCGCCCCGCGTGACGGATGTGCGGTCTTCACGCGTGGAGCCTGACATGATGAAGGCGACGATCCTGGCCGCCCTGCTGGCCGGGGCGGCATGGACAATGGGCGCGGCTCCGGTTGCTGCCGGTCCCTGGTTCGGCCGGGATGCGGCGCAGACAGGACCTGGCCTGCAGCAGGGCGTCTGGTTCGGATTCGAGGGGCTCAGCGCTCCCGAGGTCGTCGATCTTCTCTATGGGCGCTACGGCATGGCACGGGTAATGCGCGTGCGACCGATGGGCGATGTCTACGAGGCCGAGGCGATCGACCGGCGCGGGTTCCGCCGGCATTTCGTCGTGGACGCCTACAATGGCCGCATCCTCGAAAGCTTCGTGATCGGCCGCCAGCCCTACGAGACTGCGGTACCACAGCCGCCTGGCCTCATTCCCGGTCATGGCCGTAACGCGATGCTGCCGCCGGGGCGGCTTGCGCCGGAGCGCGGCCTTGCCCCCGAGTACGGGTTTCCGTCCGAACGCGAGCCCACTCCGGGGCGCCGCGCCGCGCCGGTGCGGCCTGCCGAACCCGATGCCGCCCCGGTACGGCCGCGGCCGCAGCAGGCGCGCCGGCCGGATGCGACTGCACCCGCTCCTGCCGTCAGGGCAAAGCCCCTTCCCGACCTGCCAAAGCCGTCGGGTGTTGCGCCGGTGCCGGAAAAGCCGCCCGAGACCGCTGCCCGGCCGCCGCAAAGCGAGCCGCTGAAGCCCGTGCCGGCGCGGCCCGGATCGCGGCCGGCCGACGCCGCGGCCCGCCCGGGCGGGGATCGTCCGGCAGGCGATCGCCCCGCGGTGACGCCGGTCCCGGTGACGCCCCCTGTCGCCGCGCCCGCGCCGCTGCCACCGCCGCTGGCGGTCGAGACGCCGGCCCAGGTCCGCCCTGCTGCTCCGGTGGCCCGGGCTCCCGAGCCACTGATTGATCCGAAGACCGGTGCCCCCCTTGGCCGCCCGGGGACGACCATTCCGGTCGCGCCGCTGGACGATGCCGTCAAGGTGTCGCCGCCGTCGACCCCGGTG
>JBMOJG010000383.1:0-3989 GCA_049316925.1 Alsobacter sp.
TCATCCATGTGGACCTGCCGCTCCCAGCGCCAGCCGTGCGACGAAATCTCGTGCCCGTCGGCGACAGCTTGCACGGCCAGCCATGGCGAATAGGCCAGCGCGCGACCACAGGCATTCAACGTTGCCCTCGCTCCATGGGCTTTCAGCGCGGCCCGGATTCGGGCCCAGCCACGGCGCGTGCCGTATTCGTAGTGGCTTTCCATGCACAGGTCGCGCACACCCTCGACTTTTTCCACTGCCTCATAAATGAATTCGTTGTCTTCATCCCCAGAGCCAAGTGAAAGTTCAGCCCCTTCTTCAATGTTGACAACAATCGACAGGGCCAGACGTGCCTTGTTTGGCCAAGCAATATCAGGCGGATTGTTGCCATAACCGCAAAAATCACGGTCCGTCGACTGGAGGGAAAAACTCATCATGGTCAAGATTTCGACTTTTGAAGCATGTTTGGCAAACCGTGTGCTAACCCCGTTTGTCGTTCGATTTGGCCCAATGAACCAACCGCACCATGACAGGTCGCCACTTTGGGCAATGGGCCGAACTACAGATCAGCGTCCCATTTGCTCGCCTCAATCATTGACCTTGTCGAGCCCGATCGTCATCGCCAGAACGAGCATTGCAACGAGTGCCAAGATGATCTGCACGCCCGATAATGCTGCCACCATCGGGCTCGATGTCTGCTGCACGATCGCCAGCAACTCGATTGGCAGTGGCCTGTCACGGAAGCCATGGGTGAAGATCGTCACCGACAGGTTGTCGAAGCCTTCGACGAAGGTGAAGACTGACCCGGCCAGCACAGCCGGTAGCAGCAGCGGCAATGTCACTGTTGTGAAGGACTGCATGGGCGAAGCGCCCAGATTTGCCGCTGCCTGCTCAAGTGCGGGATCAAGCCGCTGTAGGCGGGACATCACCGTTCGTACCATCACGGCCAGCACGAAAACCGACAGCGAGATCGACTGCAGCCAGATGGATGGGCCGATGCCGAACAGCGCTCCGGTGAACAGGACGGCGATGCCAAGTACGATTCCGGGCACCATGTGCGGAAGCAAAACATAGATCGACAGCGCTGCTCTGCCGCGGAACTCGCCGCGCACGCAGGCGATCGCTGTCGGTACACCCAGAGCCACGCAGACCGTTGTGACGATGACGCCAACCTTGAAGCTGGTCCACATGGCGCCGACCAGCACAGGGTGCTGAAAGACCTGTTCGTACCAGCGAAGCGTAAAACCCTGCGGTGGGAAGCTCAGGAAGGCCCGTGTGTCGAACGAGATGATCACCACGATCAGCGACGGAAACAGCAGGAGGCTGAGCGTGAAGATCGCGACCAGGACAATCGCGCCGACGCCGAGCTGGTCAAGCCAATCGCGTCTGGGCCATCTGTTGGTCATCAACGGCCGGCCCTGGTCCAGGCGGAGGCAAGGTTGGTCAGCCCGGCGATGACGACGAGGCCAAGAAGGCAGGTCGCCATCAGGATCACTGCCGTCACCGCGCCCTTGTTCCATTCGAGCGCGTAGACCACCTGCTCGTAAACCATGGTCGCTGCATTGAGATAGTTTCCACCTCCGAGCAACTGCGGCACGACGAAGGTCGTATAGCTGAGCGTGAAGGCCAATGCGGCGCCCGTACCAAGGCTGGGTGCAGCCAGAGGCAGAATAACCTGACGCAGCGTGCCAAGGCGGGTCGCACCAAGATTGGCCGAGGCTTCGTCGAGGCGCGGGTCGTGCCTGCTCATGGCGGCGATGAGGGGCAGGATCATGATCGGCAGATGGATCTGCACCATGCCGATCAGCACCGCCCAGTGTGTATTGATGATGCGAACAGGCTGATCGATCAGGCCGAGCTGGATCAGCGTTGAGTTCACGACCCCACGGCCGCCGAGGATCACAATCCAAGCGTAGGTGCGCACGATACCACTCGTCAGGATCGGCGCGATTGTCAGAACAAGAATGATGCGCCGCCACCACTTGCCGCCAATCAGGTAGAGATAGGCGACAGGAAACCCCAAGAGCATGCACAGCAGCGTGGTCGTCACGGCGAGCGTGAGCGAGCGGTGAAACGTCGTCCAGTAGAGTGGATCCGCGAGAGCAGCCGAGAAATGTCTCAGTGAGAACTCCTGCGACACAATAGCCCCCCGGACCGTGACGACGTCCGAAATGCCCAGTGAAAGCAAGATCAGAAATGGAATGACGGCGACGAAGAGCAGGACAATGATTGCTGGAACGGCCGGCCAGATTCCGCGGCCGGATAGCAGGCGCTCAATGAGGCTTTCCGGTGCGGATGCTGCCGTCATGGCGTTGCGAAGACCATGCAGGCTGCCGGCTTTCGGATTGTCAGGGATACGCTCTCCCCGGTCTCAGGCGCACTGCTGTGTTCGCCATGAAGGCCGATGGCCTTCACCACCTGACCGTCAGGCAGGCCAATCTCGTATTCCACCATCGCGCCGACGTGCCGGCGAAAACGCAACTCACCAATCCACGTGGAGCTCGATCCATCGTGTTTCAGCGTGAGCGCGAGATTATGGGGACGGACCATCACCTTCACGTCACCCTTCAATTCGGTCGGCACGGATTGCCCATCGGGCAGCTCCAGCAACCCGTGCCGGGCGTGGCCTGAGAAAACGTTCGATGCGCCGATGAAATCGGCGACATACATGGACGCAGGCCGGTCATAGACAACTTCCGGCTGGTCGATCTGCTCGATCCGGCCAGCGCGCATGACAGCGATCCGGTCCGAGAGTGTCATGGCTTCATCCTGGTCATGGGTCACGAAGATGGCCGTGATGCCCAGGCGCTTGATGAGCTGTCGCAACTCGACCTGCATCGCGCCGCGCAATTTGGCGTCAAGCGCGTTGAACGGCTCGTCTAGCAGCAGGACACGGGGCTGCAGAATGACGACCCTTGCGATCGCAACCCGCTGCTGCTGCCCGCCGGAAAGCTGGCTCGGATATCGATCCTGAAGGCCCGTCAATGAGACACTTTGCAGAGCGCTCTCGACGCGTGCTGAGATCTCGCTTGCGGGCAGGCTGCGCATCCGGAGGCCGTAGCTTACATTTCGTGCCACCGTTAGGTGAGGGAACAGCGCGTAGCTCTGGAACACAACGCCGACTGGCCGGCGATTGACTGGAACCGGGCCAAGGTCTCTGCCATCAACGACCACGCTGCCGGCATCGGGCTTGATGAACCCCGCTATGCAGCGCAGCAACGTGGTCTTCCCGCAACCTGAAGGACCGAGAAGGGTGAGGATTTCCCCTTCGACCGCAGTCAGCCCGCACCCGTCGAGCACTCTCTGGTTGCCGTAGTGCTTGACCAAGCCGCGGATGTCGACAACGGCGGATGCAGGAGCGGGCTTCTGCCGGTCCACCGGAGAAGCGCTGTTCACCCCGCGAACATCCGATCAAACATTTCAACCGTCTTGCCGCGCTGCGGTGCGACCTTGGTCCAGTTGATGGAGGCCATGGCTGCGTTCTCGGCGGGCGTGGACGGCAGGTACTCGGCAGCCGCCGGCGGTGTCGGAACGCCTGCGCGGGTCGGGCCGAAGAAATAGGGTGGATTGGTCTGGAACTGCTGGATGTCCTCCGACAGGAAGATTTCCGCGAATTCCTGGATGAGCTCCGCATGAGCCGTGCGCCGGAACATGACGACGGAACTTGGCAAGATGATCGGCTGCGGCGTCTTCACGTAGCCAAACGGCAATCCGGTGCTCGCCGCCAGTGCCGTGTTGTCGTGCCACAGAACGCAGGCTCCAATCTCGCCTCGCTCCAGCATCTGCTGCAGAAGTGGTGGGCTGCGCCCGACGAGGGGTTTCAGCTCGCGCCATTTCTGCAGTCCAAATTCGATGTCGTCATCCGGTCGACCAAAGGCGCGGGCCGCGATGGAGACCGCACCGAGCCCGAGGTTGGACTGCGGGCGGGCCAGCCCAACCTTGCCAGCGAATTCCGGCTTCCAGAGGTCGGCCCATGTGGTTGGCGGGGTCCGCACCGTCTGCTTGTTGTA
>JBMOJG010000384.1:0-3955 GCA_049316925.1 Alsobacter sp.
AGGCTGCCATCCTGGTCGCCAGGGCAACCCCGGTGGCCCACATCATCAAGGCTGCGACGCAGACGATCCCGGTCGTCGTGATGGTGTCGGATCCGCTGGCGACCGGCCTCGTGCAGAGCCTGTCCCACCCTGGCGGCAACCTGACAGGCCTGTCCCTTCTCGGGCCTGACCTCGCGGGCAAGCGTCTGGAGGTGCTGCGCGAGATGCTTCCCGGGTTGCGTACGATCGGGTTTCTCGGCTCGTCCAGCGATCCCAACGCGCAGGGCTTTGTCGATCAGACCCGCGCTGCCGCACTTCAGGCTGGTCTCGGGCTGGCGGTGCAGCTGGTTCAGGGACCGGATGCGCTGGGTCAAGCCGTGATGCAGGCGCTGCGGGCGGATGGCGCCGAGGCCGTCGTTGTCCAGCCGATCTTTGCCGGTTTCCAGGACCGCATCGTGCCGGCCGCGCGCGCGGTCGGCCTGCCGGTGGTGTCGACCTACCGCGCCTTCACAACCGCCGGCGCCCTCCTGTCCTATGGGCCCGACGAGGCCGTGCTGGCCCGTCGCGCCGCGCACTTCGTCGACCGCATCCTGAAAGGGGCAGCGCCGGCCACCCTGCCGGTGGAGCAGCCCACCCGCTTCGCGCTGGTCATCAACCTGCGCACCGCCCGCGAGTTCGGCCTGACCGTCCCGGTGACCCTCCTGGCCCGAGCCGATGAGACGCTCGACTGAGCGGCCGGCCGGCGGGCGCGCCTGCGCCGACTCAAGGTGTTGACTGTCGACGATCCGCATGGTCGCATCAGTCGAACGGAGCGACACAGCACACGGGGATCTGATGACGCGGCCTTATCTGTCGTTCGTGCCTGTCGGCCCCGGACCGGGGAGAGCCGCATGACGCGCCGCACCACCACCCTCAAGGCGATCCTGGCGTCGCGCCGCGCCACGATCATGCCGGGCGCCGCCAACGGGCTCTTCGCCCGCATCATCGAGGATCTCGGCTATGACTGCGTCTATGTCACCGGCGCCGGCATCGCCAACATGTTCCTGGGCGCGCCCGACATCGGTCTCACCACGCTGACGGAGATCGCCGACCACGTCGCCGCCATCGCCGACGCCGTCGACCTGCCGCTGCTCGTCGACGCCGACACCGGCTTCGGCAATCCGGTCAACATGGTGCGCACGGTGCGCGTGCTGGAGCGCGCCGGCGCCGCCGGCGTGCAGATCGAGGACCAGGTCTTCCCGAAGAAGTGCGGCCACTTCGCCGGCAAGGATGTGGTGCCGGCCGACGAGATGATCGCCAAGGTGAAGGCCGCCGTCGACGCGCGCCGCGACGGCGACTTCCAGATCGTCGCCCGCACCGATGCCCGCGCCGTGCTCGGCCTCGACGCGGCGCTCGACCGGGCGCACCGCATGATCGAGGCCGGCGCCGACGTCACCTTCGTCGAGGCACCGGTCTCGGAGGCGGAGATCGTCCGCATCGCGGCCGAACTGTCCGTCCCGCAGATCGCCAACATCGTCTTCGGCGGCAAGACACCCGATCTCGGCCATGCGCGCTTTGCCGAGCTGGGCTTCGGCGGCGTGCTCTATGCCAATGCCGCCCTTCAGGCTGCGCTCAAATCCGCCCACGACGTGCTCGCGGCGCTGAAGCGGGATGGCTCTCTTGATACCGTCGCGGATTCGCTTGCCGGCTTCGCCGAGCGCCAGCAGGCCGTCTCCAAGCCGAAATTCGATGCGCTGGAAGAGCGTTACAACACCGGCGCCTTCACCAAGGGGAGGCCGTCCGCATGAGCAATCCATGGGACGGCATCGTCACCGCGGAGGAACAGCGGGCGTACCGGGCGGCCGGGTTCGGCCGGCGCAGCGGCCTTGGCAAGCGTCCGGCCCTGCTGATCATCGATGTCCAGTACCGCACCGTCGGCACCACGCCGGCGCCGTTCTGGGACGCCATCAAGGAGTTTCCCACGGCCTGCGGCCAGGTCGGCTGGGATGCGGTCGCCCACATCGCCCGGCTTCTGGCGCTGTTCCGCCAGAACGACTGGCCGGTGCTCTATCCCTACGTGTCGCCCAAGGAGAGCTTCGACAAGGGCCGCCTCGCCGAGAAGGTCCCGGCGCTGATGACGGTGGCGCCGCGCGGCTATGATTTCGTCGCCGAGGTGGCGCCGCGCGAGGGGGACGTGCTGCTGCCGAAGAAGCACCCGAGCGCCTTTTTCGGCACGCCGCTTGCCAGCTACCTGATCGACAAGGGCGCCGACACGGTGGTGGTTACGGGTTGTACAACCTCCGGCTGCGTCCGTGGCAGCGTGGTGGACGCCTTCGCGTACAATTTCCGCGTCGCAGTCCCGCACGACGCGGTCTATGACCGCTCTGCCACGTCCCACGCCGTCAACCTGTTCGACATGGCGGAGAAATACGCCGACGTCTCCGACACGTCGACCTTGCTGGCGGCCCTTGCGGCGATCCCGGCCCGGACCGGTTGAGACGGGAGCACACCATGGCGCAAAGCGATATTGACATCCTCGTGGTGGGGGCGGGCGCCTGCGGCATGGCCGCGGCCATCGCCGCCCATGACGGCGGCGCATCCGTCGCCATCCTGGAGAAGCTCGACCGGCCGGGCGGCAATTCCTCCCTGTCGACCGGCTCGGTGCCGGCCGCCAACAGCCGCTACCAGCGCGAGGCGGGAATCACCGATTCGCCGGACCGCATGGTCGCGGACCTCACCGCAATCGCCGGCGGCACCGATGCGCCCGATCTTGTCCGGCGGCTGGCCGAGGTCTCCGCCGAGACGGTCGAATGGCTGATCGACGATCTCGGCGCCCGGATGCAGCTGATCACCGCCTACCGCCACATCGGCCACAGCGTCGAACGCCTGCACGCGCCGGTCTCGCGCCGCGGCCAGGACCTGGTCGACGATCTGCTCGCTGCCGTCGCTCGCCGGGATATTCCCATCGCAACCGGCAACGGGGTGCGCGAGCTGCTCGCGGAGGATGGCGCCGTGTGCGGTGTCGTGACCCTGCGGGCGGACGGCTCCGGCGAAACCATCCGTGCCGGCAAGGTGATCCTCGCCACCAACGGCTATGCGGGCAATCCCGACCTGGTCCGGCGGTTCTGCCCGGAAATCGCCGGGGCACAGTATTTCGGCGCCCGCGGCTCGACCGGAGAGGCGGTGGTGTGGGGCGAGAAGCTGGGTGCGGCACTGGCCAACATGGCGGCCTACCAGGGCTATGCGGCGGTCGCCCATCCGCATGGCAGCCTGCTGTCTTGGACCACGATCGAAAAGGGCGGGATCCTCCTGAACGCCGCCGGAGAGTGCTTCGGCAACGAGGCGCTCGGCTATTCGGGCTATGCCCGGGTCGTTCTCGCCGAGGGCGAGTTCGCCTACGCGCTGTTTGACCAGCGGATCTTCGAGATCGCCAGCCTGGAGGAGGAGTTCGTCGAGCTCTGGCGCTATGGCGGCCTGAAGACGGCGCCGACCCCGGCCGGCATCGCCGCAGCCTACGAGCTGCCGCCGGAGCCCGTCGAAGCCGCGGTCGCAGCGTACAATAGCGCCGCCGCCGGCACGGCGTCCGATCCCTTCGGCCGGACGGCCTTCGGTCTGGCGCCCCTTCAGGCGCCCTTCTATGGCTGCCGCGTGGTTCCGGGGCTGTTCCACACCCAGGGAGGCCTGGCGGTCGATGGCGATGCGCGCGTGCTGCGTCCTGACGGAAGCGCGGTGCCGAACCTGTTCGCCGGCGGCGGGGCGGCGGCCGGCATCAGCGGCCGCGCCGGCGCGCTCGGCTATGCGTCGGGCAACGGCCTGCTCTCGGCCATCGCGCTCGGCCGGCTCGCCGGGCGGGCCGCTGCGGCCGAGCTGCAGGCCTCCCGGTGACCCTGTCCCGCCGACTGGTCCGCGCTCTCCGCGCATCGGCGGCGGACCCGGTGCCGCCGGACGTTCTGGCGGTCGCGAAGCTCCACCGTCTCGATGCGCTCGGCGTCGGTCT
>JBMOJG010000385.1:0-3953 GCA_049316925.1 Alsobacter sp.
GACGAGGAGGAGGCGGCCTTGCGCGCCGCCGGGCTTCGGTGCGCGCGGCCGCCGCTGGGCATCATGGTCGAGGTTCCGGCCGCAGCTCTAACCGTCGACCTGTTCGACGCGGCCTTCTTCTCCATCGGCACGAACGACCTGACCCAGTACGTCACCGCGGCCGGTCGGGACGCGGGCGAGGTGGCCACCCTCGCCGATCCCGCGCATCCCGGCGTGCTCCGTCTCATCGCCATGGTGGTGGAGGCTGGCCGCAGGGCAGGGCGCGAGGTCAGCCTCTGCGGCGATGCCGCGGGCGACCCGGCCTGTGTCTCTCAGCTTCTATGGGCCGGCGTGCGCAGCCTGTCGGTGGTCCCAGCCGCTTTGGCTCGGACCAAACTGGCGATCGCGCAAACCGTCCTGCCGTGACGCAGGTCGACTTCGGTGATCCGAACCGGCGGGCGCAGGCTGACGCCTCACCCGAGCAGCCGCTCCTCGAAATCGTCCGGGATCTCGCCGAACCGTTCGACCACCGTCACGCTCTCGACCTCGCCGGTTTCGTCGTCGGCCCGCACCGCGATCACCGCCGCACCGGGGTGACGACCGGCCAGCGCCGCCGCCTTCTTGCGTGCGCCGCTTTCGGTCGCGGCGACCTCGCGGTCGCCCGGCACCAGACGCTTGCGCTTGATGACGAAGCTCTGGACGATGATCGTGGTCTTCAGGGTCACAGAGCACCTCGGCAAAGGCCCGGCGTCGGCCCGCGCAGCGACACTGGACGGTTCGTCCCTGCGCCGCAACCAACCTGTCCGGCCTCGGGCCAACGAACGGGTCAAACGGGCGGTTACGCGTGAGTTGGCGGCCGCTGGTTCGACCAGATCCACGCTCGGCGCAAACGCAGCTGTGGAGACCAACACAAAACTGCAACATGACGCAGATAGCGACAATCGTCCGACAGCAAGCGAGTCGGCGGCGCCGCCAGTTGCGGACGCTGTGCACCGCACAGGGAGAGAGCGCGATGGCCGAACGCGAGACAGTGGCGATCGAGACGACGGCCGAAACGCCGATGGCCCGCAACGCGCGTCTGAAGCAGGCGGTCTACCGGCACAAGCCGATCTCCAAGCGCGGCATCCAGGAGCGCCTGTTCACGCTGGCGTTTTCCGGCCTGGTCTATCCGCAGATCTGGGAGGACCCGGTCGTCGACATCGAGGCGCTGGCACCGCGCGACGGCGAGCATATCGTCGCGATCGCGTCCGGCGGGTGCAACGTCCTCAGCTATCTGACGGCGGCAGACATCCGCGTCACCGCGATCGATCTCAATCCCGCCCATGTGGCGCTGAACAAGCTCAAGCATGCCGCGGTGGCGCACCTGCCCGATGGCGAGGCCTTCCGGCGCTTCTTTGTCGAGGCCAACCGCGACGACAATCGCAAGCTCTATGACACCCACATCAAGGCCCATCTCGACAGCGACAGCCGGGCCTATTGGGAGAGCCGCGACCTGCTGGGCCGCCGCCGTATCGGCTATTTCAGCTCGAACCTCTACCGGCATGGCCTGCTCGGACGCTTCATCGCAGCCGGCCATATGCTGGCCCGGGCCCACGGCCACGACCCCCGCCGCATGCTGGCCGCCACGTCGATGGCCGAGCAGCGCGCCATCTTCGAGCGTGAGCTGGCGCCGATGTTCGACCGCCGTCACATCCGCTGGCTGCTGGACCGTCCGTCGGCCCTGTTCGGCCTCGGCATTCCGCCGTCCCAGTTCCACGCTCTCAAGGGTGACGAGAGCCACATGGCCACGGTGGTGCGGGCCCGCCTCGAGCGGCTCGCCTGCGACTTCGACCTGAAGGACAATTATTTTGCCTGGCAGGCCTTCGGACGGGCCTATGCCGGGGAGGGCGGTTCGCTGCCGCCCTATCTGCAGCCGGACAATTTCGAGACGCTGCGGGCCCGCATCGGCAATGTCGATGTCCAGCACCGCTCCTTCACCGAGCATCTCGCCGAGCAGCCGGCGGCCTCGCTCGACGGCTATGTGCTGCTCGACGCCCAGGACTGGATGACGGACGAGCAGCTGCTTCAGCTCTGGACCCAGATCGCCCGCACCGCCCGGCCGGGCGCCCGCGTGATCTTCCGCACCGCCGGCGAGGAGACAATCCTGCCGGGCCGCCTGCCGGACAGCATCCTCGGCCGGTTCCGCTACGATGCCGCCGAGTCCAAGGCCATGCATGCCCGCGACCGGTCGTCGATCTATGGCGGCTTCCACCTCTACGTGCTGTCCGGCGAGGCTGCGGCGTGACCTCACCGGCGGGAAACGGGCGGGACAGCAAGGCCGGATCCGGCCTTGCCGCGGCGCAGATGGACGCGATCTATCGCTACCAGCGCTACATTTACGACGCGACCCGCAAGTTCTTCCTGCTCGGCCGCGACCGGCTGCTTGACGAGCTGCGTCCGCCGGCCGGCGGCACCGTCCTGGAGATCGGCTGCGGCACCGGCCGCAACCTCGTCCTGGCGGCACGGCGCTATCCGTCTGCCAGCCTGTGCGGCTTTGATATCTCCCGTGTGATGCTCGACACCGCCCGCGGAAAGATTGCCAGCTCTGGGCTCGAGACGCGGGTCCGGGTGGCCGAGGGCGACGCGACCAGTTTCGACCCGCAGGCGCTGTTCGGGGTCGCCGGCTTCGACCGGGTGTTCATTTCCTATGCGCTGTCGATGATCCCGCCCTGGCGCGAGGCGCTGCCCCAGGCGCTGCAGGCGGTGAAGCCCGGCGGCCGGCTGCACATCGTCGATTTCGGCCAGCAGGAGGACCTGCCGCGCTGGTTCCACCGGATCCTGACCGGCTGGCTCGCGCGCTTTTCCGTCGAGCCCCGGGCGGATCTGGAGGCAATCCTGCGCCGCGTCGCGGCGGAGCAGGGCTGCACGGTGCAGTTCGAGCGTGCCCTGCGCGGCTATTGCGACCACGCGGTGGTGACGCGCCCGGTCTGACAGAGTAGCTGCTCGCGGCGTTGACCCGGCCATTGCCGGCTGGGGAACAAACCTCCCGGCGGCGCACCATTCGGCTCGGCAATGCACCATTCGGCACACGCCTGCGGTCGCTCAGGCACACTCGCTTGCAGCGCCCTGTCGGCGATGCCTGACCTCGGCTCGGTCCCGCAACTGGTGCGGGTCCCACACTGGTTGGCGGGACCCGCGCCTAATCACAATCAGCCCAGCCGGTGTTCCGCTGCGTAGCGCGCCGCCAGCGCCTTGGTGGCGTCGACGCACGCCTGCGCCAGGTGCCAGTAGCGATCCTGGAGTTCGATGTTGAACACCACGCCGGCCGGAAACTGGCAGGTGTCCATCAGCGTGTTCCAGGGGATGTCGCCCCAGCCGACCGGCAGATGCAGGTCGCCATGGCCGAAGGCCAGGCGCTCGCCGGTGGTGAACATCCAGATATCGTCCTGCCGGCCGAAGCTGTCATGGACGTGCAGGTGCTTGGCGAAGGGCGCCAGCGCCGCGCATTCGGCGACAAGGTCGCCGCCCCGGTAGGCGAGGTTGAGATAGGCGTGGCTGAAGTCCAGCGTCGCCTGCACATGGGTGTGGTCGATGGCCTTCAGCTCCTGCGCCAGGCGGGCCGGCGCCGCCGCCTCGACCTTGCCCTCGTAACCGCCGAACAGGTTCTCGACGCAGACGATGATGCCGCGCTCGCGCGCCACATCGCCGACCCGGGCCAGGCACTCGCGCTGCTGCGCATAGGCCGCCTCGATCCCGCCTTGCTGGTCGCGGGCGATGAGGCCGGTGTGCATCACATAGTGGACCGCCTCGAGCTCGGCGGCGACGTCCAGCGACGCTTCGAGCACGTCGAGATGGCGCTGCAGCCGCCACGGCGCGTCGAAGAGGTTGATCGCCAGCGGACCGTGCACCGTGTAGGTGACGCCGCGCCCGGCGCTCAGCCGCTTCACGGCCGCGAGCTGGTCGCGCCGGATGCGGCCACCGACCACCAGGTCGAG
>JBMOJG010000386.1:0-3951 GCA_049316925.1 Alsobacter sp.
CCGCTGGCCCGCATTGCCGACCTGCTGTCGCACAATCCGGCCCGCATCATGGGCATGGCCCACCGCAAGGGGGCGATCCGGCCCGGTCTCGATGCCGACCCGGCGCTGGGCGATCTCGCCGGCACGACCACTGTCAGCAACGCCGCGACGGTCAGCAGCGCCGGCTATTCGATCTATGACGGCAGCACCCTGCAGGGCCGCATCGTCCACACGCTCAGCCGTGGCCGTTTCGCACTGCGCGACGGCGTCCTGCAGGACGCTGCGGTCGGAACCGGTCGCTACGTCCACCGCCGCCTTGCGGCCGGGTGAGCCGGCACGCTCAGTCGGCGAGAACCGCCGCCACAGTTTCGGCTGCCGCCAGCAGGCGGGCATCGCCGTAGCGGGCCCCGACCAGCTGCAGGCCCATCGGCAGGCCGTTCTCGCCCTGCAGCACCGGAAGGCTGAGGCAGGGCGTGTGCAGCAGCGTCCACAGGCCGTTGAAGATCGGGTCTCCCGCCTGGGCGATACCTTCGGGCGCAATCCCCGGCGCCGCGGGCGTCAGGACGGCATCGAGCTCGTCCGCCATCCTGTCGAATCCGATCCGCAGCAGCGCGGCCGCATCCTGGGCGTCGCGCAATCGCCGGTCGGGCATCCGCTCCATCCGGGCGCGGATGCCCGGGGATACCAGAGCTGGGTGGGACTTCCACAGGTCGAGGAAGGCTGCCCGGCCTTCGCTGCGCATCACGATCTCCTTGAGGTCGTTGATGGCGGCGAAATCCGGTCCCAGCTCGGCGTCGACGATGGTGGCGCCGGCCGCGTGCAGTCGCTGCACGGCCGCCGCGAAGGCGCGCTGCATCGCGGGGCTCGCCCGGTCCCAGTAGGGCGTGCGGCAGACGCCGAGGCGGAGCGATTGAACGGGTGGCGGTGCCGGAACCGGGGCGTCGGCGATCTCGAACACCTCTGCCAGCAGCGTGATGTCGGCGACCGACCGCGCGTACCAGCCGATGGTGTCGAGGCTGACCGAGAACAGCTTCGCCCCTTCCGGGCTCAGTGTCGCCCAGGTCGGCTTGAAGGCGAGGACGCCGCAAAAGGATCCGGGGCGGATCATCGACCCGCCGGTCTGGGTCCCCAGCGCTGCCGGCACCATCAGGTCGGCGACGGCGGCCGCCGAGCCGCTCGATGAGCCACCCGGCGTGCGGGTGAGATCATGGGGATTGCGCGTCATGGCCATCCGGCCATGGGCGGCGAACTCGATGGTGTCCGCCTTGCCGAGGATGATGGCGCCGGCCGCGCGCAGCAGGGCCACCGCCGCCGCATCCTTGGCCGGGCGATGGCCCGCATAGATCCGCGAATTGTGCTGCGTCGGCATGTCGGCCGTGTCGATCACGTCCTTCACCGACACCGGCACCCCGTGCAGGGGCCCCAGCGGTCCGTCGCCGAGAAGCCGCGCCTTGTCGGCGTTGCGCGCCGCTGCCAGCGCCACCTCTCCGGCCACATGGGCGAAGGCACGGACCTGCGGCTCACGCTCGGCGATCCGCGACAGGCAGGCACGGACCAGATCCTCGCTGTCAAGCTCGCCGGAGGCAATCGCGGCTGCGGCCTGCGACAGGGTCAGCGCGTTGGGCGTGCGGCTGTCGGTCATGACGGCTCCGGGACGGCAAGCCGCGGCAGCGGCTCGAGCGTGCGCGGCAAGGGCCGCGGAAGCCGGGCGACGGCGGCGGCCGTGCCGGCCACCTGGGCGGCAATCTGGGCGATGTCGGTCCGGTCCGGATCCAGCCCATTGGCAATGGCTATCGCGGCAGCGCGCGCCGCTGCGGGGGCGTCGGGCTGTGTGGTCACCGACGGCGGAAACTCCGCCTGCCGGTCGGCCATCGCCTCGGGGCGGGGGCGCAACTCGGCCCAAGGCGTCGCCTCCTCGAGGGCCTGCGCCACACCAACCAGCAGCGCCTCGCCGAAGGCCGGCGCGGCCAGTTGCACGCCGACAGGCATCCCGTCCGGACAGAAGCCGGCGCGCACCGACATCGCCGGAAGGCCCGAGACGTTGAACACCGCCATGGCCGATTCGGCCGTGAAGGCGGCAACTGCAGCCCGGTCGGCGAAAAGGGGCGGCGGACGGGTGGTGCCGGCACACAGCACGATGTCGCAGGCGTCGAACAGGCCCCGGACCGCATCCGCCAGAACGCGGCGCCAGCGCTGGGCGTCGAGATAGTCGAGCGCCGACACGCCGAGGCCTGCGGCGAATTTCTCCCGCAGCGCCGTCCCCATCAGGGTCCGCCGCGTCAGGTAGTCCGCCGCATGGGCGGCCAGGCACTCGCTGATGTTGATGATCCGGTTGCAGGCCCGGAAGTCCTGCAGGCTGGCCGGAAGGTCCACCTCCACCAGCGTCGCTCCCAGCCGGCCCAGCGCCGCAACGACGGCGTCAAAGCCGGCTACGATCGCCGGGTCGGCGACGAGGTCACGCTCGTGGAAGCGTCGCAGCACAGCGATCCGCAGGCCCCGGACCGGGCGGGCCGCTGCACGGCCGGGCGGCCAGGCGACGCTGGTCGGATCCTGCGGATCGTGGCCGGCGATGGCGTCGAGAACGAGCCCCGCATCGGCGGCGCTCCAGGTGATCGGCCCGGCGGCGTCGAGCGACCAGCAGTTGGGCAGCATGCCGGCACGGCTGACGAGGCCATAGGTCGGCTTGAGGCCGATGATCCCGCAGGACGCCGCCGGCAGGCGGATCGACCCGCCGGTGTCCGACCCCAGCGCGAACAGGGCCGCCCCGCAGGCCACCGCCGCGCCGGCGCCGGTGCTCGACCCCGCCGCCAGCCTGGCCGGGTCCCAGGGGTTGCGGGCCGGTGCAAACGGCAGCTCCGCAAGGTCGTTGCCCGTGCCGGTGCCGAACTCGTAGGTGGCGAGCTTGCCGATCAGGATGGCGCCGGCCTGCCGCAGCCGGTGGACGGCCGTCGCATCGCTGGCCGGGACATGGTCCAGCCGCAGGCGCGAACCCGCGGCCGCCGGAAGGCCCTGCGTGTCGATCGTGTCCTTCACCGCGAACGGAATGCCGTGCAGGGGCCCGCGCCGCCGCCCGGCGGCGATCTCCGCCGCGGCCGCATGCGCCTCCGCCAGCGCAGTCTCGGCCTGCATGGCCACATAGGCATGGACGATCGGCTGCACATCCGCGGCGCGCGCGAGCACGGCCTCGACAAGGGCAACAGGGGACAGGGATCCCGCCGCGATCAGGTCCGCGGCACGGCTGACGGTCAGATGGTGGAGCGCGTCCCCGGCAGCCATTGCAGCACCCATGCGTGATCTGCAGCGATCCTAGGCAGACCGGGGAGTTGTGACGAGTCCGCTGGCCAGCTACCGTCCCCGCAAAACACGCATGGCGGGAGGTTTCTGACGCATGGCCGAATTCCGGATGGTTTCGACCAGTGGCCTCCTTGGCTACGGATTTCCCGAGGCTTCGCTGAAGGCGGGGCTTGCGCGTGATCCCCACATGATCGGCGTCGACGGTGGTTCGACCGATCCCGGACCCTACTATCTCGGCTCCGGTAAGCCGCTGAACTCGCGCATGGCGATGAAGCGGGACATCCGCCTGATGCTGATGGGCGCAGTGTCCCACAAGATCCCGCTGGTCATCGGCAGCGGCGGCGGCGCCGGCGGCGCACCGCATCTGGCACTGACGGTCGACATCGTGCGCGAGATAGCCCGCGAGGAAGGCCTGCATTTCAAGCTTGCGGTGATCGAGGCCGAGCAGCCGAAGCAGAGGGTGATTGACCAGTTCCGCGCCGGCCTCATCCGGCCCCTGCGCAATGCCCCGGATCTCGACGAAGCAGCCCTCGATCGCGCCAACCGGATCGTCGGCATGATGGGTCCTGAGCCCTTCATGGAGGCGCTGGACGCGGGCGCGGACGTGGTTCTCGCCGGCCGCTCGAGCGATCCGGCGCCGTGGGCCGGGGCTGCCATCCGCGCCGGTCTGCCGCCCGC
>JBMOJG010000387.1:0-3947 GCA_049316925.1 Alsobacter sp.
CAACGACGAAAAGGCCCTGTTGACCGACATCCAGGGCTTTGACCGCGCCCGCGCGACCATGACCCAGGACGCGACCGAGCAGCGGGCCTCGCAACTGACGATCCGCCGCAACGCGCTGGCCCGCAAGCTGGACCTGCGCCAGCGCGAGCTGCAGGCCACCCGCGGTAAGGCCCTGGACCGTATCGAGCAGGAAATGAGCCCGGTGGTCATCGCCACCTACCAGGCGCGTGGTTGCTCGGTGCTGCTCACCGGAGCGGTCGTCACCGGCAATCCGCAGATGGACATCACCGACCAGGTGGTCACGGGCCTGAACGCCAAGATCAAGACCCTGGCCTTCAACCGCGAACGTCTGGACGCGCCGGCCGCGGCTCCGGCCGCTCCGGTCGCCGCTGCCGCGGCGCCGAAGCCCAAGCCCTGACCCGGCGACTCGGGATATCGCGGGTCCGTGCGAGGACGTCATGCCTGACCCGCGATTCTATCTGAACAGAGGCCCGCTTCCGCTGGCCGACCTCATCGCTGCCGTTGGCGGAGAGGTCGCGCCCGGGCAGCGGGCCGATCTTTTGGTGAGCGCCGCTGCGCCGCTCGACCGCGCCGGACCCGGCGACATCGCCTTCCTGGGTGACCGCAAATATCTTCCGGCCCTGCGGGAGACCCGCGCCGGCGCGGTGCTGGTGGCAGAGCCCTTCGTCAGCGATGTTCCGAAGAGATGCATCGCCGTCGTCGCCCGACGGCCGCACGCCGCCTGGTCGGCCGCCGCCGGCCTGCTGCACGCGCCCCGCGGCTACGAGCCAGGCGCGCCCGCCATTCACCCGACCGCCGTGATCGAAGATGGGGTTCAGATTTCGCCGGGCGTGGTGATCGGACCGGACGCCCGGATCGGCCGGGGGACCCGTCTCGATCCGAACGTCGTCATTGGTCCGGGTGTCGCCATCGGCCGCAACTGCACCATCGGCGCGAACGCCAGCGTGCTGTTCGCCCTGGTCGGAGACCGGGTCCAGATCTACGCCGGCTCGCGGGTCGGAGAGGCCGGCTTCGGCGCGACCGGCGGGGAGGTCGGCGTTGTCGACGTGCCCCAGCTGGGCCGCGTGATCCTGCAGGATGGCGTGACGCTCGGCGCCAACTGCTGCATCGACCGCGGCGCCTGGGAGGACACCGTCGTCGGCGAGAACAGCAAGCTCGACAATCTGACCCACATCGGACACAGCGCCCGGCTTGGCCGCAATTGCGTGATGGCGGCCTATTCCGGCCTGTCCGGCACCGTCACCGTCGGCGATGGCGTGGCCATGGGCGGCCGGGTCGGCATCGCCGATCACGTCGACATCGGGGCCGGCGCCCGCCTCGGAGCCGGCTCCGGCGTGTTTCGTCACGTACCGGCCGGAGAAACCTGGGGCGGGTTTCCCGCCCAACCGATGAAGGCCTGGCTGCGACAGACCGCTTGGCTGGCCAAGAGCACCCGCCCGACCAAGGAAGACAAGGCATGACCGAGGAAGCCGCGACCGGCGTCGCCATCACCTTTGACGAGATCCTGCAGCGCCTGCCGCATCGCTATCCGTTCCTGATGGTCGACCGCGCGGAAGACTACATCGCCCACACCTCCATCGTGGGCATCAAGAACGTCACCTTCAACGAGCCCTACTTCCAGGGACATTTTCCGGGCAATCCGGTGATGCCGGGCGTGATGATCGTCGAGGCGATCGCCCAGACCGGCGCTCTGATGATGTCCAAGACCCTGGACGTGGACATCACGAAGACGGCGATCTTCTTCATGTCCGTCGACGGCGCCCGTTTCCGCCGTCCGGTGCGGCCGGGCGACACGCTGCGGATGCCGGTGGTGGTCACTCGCGCCCGTGGCGACGTCTTCAAGTTCGCCGGCAAGGCGTTCGTCAACGACAAGCTCGCCGCCGAGTGCGAGTTCGCTGCGATGAAGGGCGACAACACCTAGTGGCCCGCATCCATCCCACCGCCATCGTCGATCCCAAGGCCCGGCTGGACGACAGCGTCGAGATCGGCCCGTTCTGCATGGTCGGACCGGACGTGACCCTCTCTAAGGGCGTCAGGCTGCTGTCCCACGCTATCGTCGAGGGGGTCACCGAGGTTGGCGAGGACTGTGTCCTGCACCCGTTCGCCTGCCTCGGCGGACCGCCGCAGCACAGCGCCCATCGGGGCGAGCCCACCCGGGTCGTCGTCGGTGCGCGCAACGTCTTCCGCGAGCATGTGACGGTTCACGCCGGCACGGCGGGCGGTCGCGGCGTGACAACGGTTGGCGACGACGGACTGTTCATGGTCAGCACCCACATCGGCCACGACTGCATCGTCGGCGACAAGGTCATCATGGCGCCGAGCGTCGCGGTCGGCGGCCATGTTACGGTCAGTGACTTTGTCTTCCTGGGCGGTCTGGCGGCCATCCACCAGTTCACCCGTGTCGGCCGCTATGCCTTTGTCGGCGGCGGCGGCATCGTGACCAAGGACGTTATCCCCTACGGCTCGGTCTGGGGAAATCACGCCCACCTCGAGGGGCTCAACCTGATCGGCCTCAAACGGCGCGGCTTCACGCGCGAGCAGATCGCCGTTCTGCGCGCCGCCTATCGGCTTCTTTTCGCCGATGAGGGCACCTTCCAGGAGCGGTTGGACGACGTGGCCGAGGGCTATGCCCATGTCCCGGAAATCGTCGAGATCCTCGAGTTCATCCGCGTCGACGCCACGCGGCCCCTGTGCCTGCCGCATCGCGAGATGTGACGGTGCGCAAGCTCGGGCTCATCGCCGGGGGCGGCGGCCTGCCCGCCGAGATCGCCCAGCGCTGCCGGGCGGCCGGCCGACCCTATTTCGTGATCCGGCTGCGCGGATTCGCCGACGACGGCACGGCGGACCATCCATCCGAGGACATCGGGCTGGCCGAGCTCGGCAAGTGCTTCAAGGCCCTGCGTCGCGAAGGCTGCGAGACGGTCTGTTTCGCCGGGAACGTCGCCCGTCCCGATTTCGGCAAGCTCAAGCCGGACATGCGCGGCATGGCCGCGCTGCCGGGCGTCATCGCCGCGGCGCGCCAGGGCGATGACGCCATGCTCCGGCGGGTCCTGGAGGAGTTTGGCAAGGAAGGCTTCGAGATCGAGGGCGCGCACGAGGCGGCCGGCAGCCTGACCCTGTCGCTGGGCCTGCTCGGGCGGCACAAGCCGTCGGCGGAGCACCGGGACGACATCGAGCGCGCCCTGACGGTCGCCCGCGCCATCGGCCGGCTGGACATCGGGCAGGGCGCGGTGGTGTGCGAAGGCCTGGTGCTGGCCGTCGAGGCCCAGGAAGGCACCGATCGAATGCTGCATCGCGTCCACGAGTTGCCCGAGGCTGTTCGTGGGCGGCCTGAAAGCCCGCGTGGCGTGCTGGCCAAGGCGCCCAAGCCCATCCAGGAGGTTCGTGTGGACCTGCCGACAATCGGCGTGGCCACCGTCCGGGGCGCGGCGCGCGCCGGGCTGGCCGGCATCGTCGGGGAGGCGGGGCGCCTTCTGGTGGTGGATCGCGAGCAGACGGTCGCCGAGGCCGACGCGATGGGCCTGTTCATCCTGGGCGTGGAGCCTCGCGACGAATGACCCGCCCGCTGACGGTGATGCTGGTGGCGGCCGAAGCGTCGGGTGACAGCCTCGGCGCCGGGCTGGCCCGGGCGCTGAAGGCGCGGCTGGGTGACGAGGTCCGGTTCGTGGGCGTCGGAGGCTCCCGCATGGCCGCCGAAGGCGTCCAGAGCCCCTTCGACATCGCGGACCTGTCGATCCTCGGCATCTTCGAGGCAATCCCGGCCTATCCCCGCATCCGGCGCCGGGTGGCCGAGACGGCGGCGCTGGCCGTGCGTGAGAAGCCGGACGTCGCCGTGCTGATCGACAGCTGGGGCTTCACGCTCCGCGTCGCCCACGCACTGCGCAAGGCATTCCCGAAGCTCCCGCTGGTCAAGTACGTGGGACCGC
>JBMOJG010000388.1:0-3930 GCA_049316925.1 Alsobacter sp.
GGAACCCGGACGCTCAACGGCCGTTGATCAAGATCGTCGCGATCCACGGGCACAGGGCGCATCATGCTGCTGCGGCGTCCGGCCGCACCGGGAGACCGCCATGATTCGCCTGATTCCCCCGCTGATCGCCGTGCTGCTCGGCCTGCCTGCCATTGCCCAGATCGTCGTCCCGCCGATCGGGCCCGATCCGCCCAAGGGTGGCGTTGCGGCGCGCGGCGAGATCATCGCGAAGCGCTGGTGCGCCGAGTGCCACCTGATCTCGCCCGGGCAGACCACCGCGAAGGTCGACGTGCCGAGCTTTGCCGCAATTGCAAGGCACACCGATGCGGCCGCGAGGCTGGAGCGGTTCCTGATGAACCCGCACCCGACAATGCCCGACATGCAGATCGGCCGCCCGGAGGCGGCCGATCTGTCGGTCTACATCATGTCGTTGCGCTGAGGGTCCCGGCCGCCGAGCGGCGCCCGTCACGCCGCGTCGGCGGCGGCCACACGGCGCAGGTCGGGTGGCACGGCCTCGCCAGTGAAGGCCGCCAGCGCCTCGCCCAGCGACAGGCTTTCCTGCGCCTGCGAGCCGAGGCG
Source organism: Alsobacter sp. (assembly GCA_049316925.1). Lineage (GTDB taxonomy): Bacteria > Pseudomonadota > Alphaproteobacteria > Rhizobiales > Beijerinckiaceae > Alsobacter. The sequence continues at coordinate 580 of JBMOJG010000388.1, forward strand.
GCGGACGGAGACGGTGCGCTCCGCCGCCTCCTTCTTGCCCAGCGCCAGGATCACCGGCACCTTGGCCAGAGAGTGCTCGCGCACCTTGTAGCTGATCTTCTCGTTGCGCAGATCCGCCTCGGCCCGCAGCCCGGCCCGCTTCAGGGCCGCCAGCACCTCGCCCGCATAGGCGTCGGCCTCCTGCGTGATGGTGCACACCACAACCTGCAGCGGCGCCAGCCAGAGCGGGAAATGGCCGGCGAAATGCTCGATCAGGATGCCGGTGTAGCGCTCCATCGAGCCGCATATGGCGCGATGGATCATCACCGGCGTGGTCTTCTCGCCGCTGTCGGCGATGTAGAAGGCCCCGAACCGCTCCGGCAGGTTGAAGTCGACCTGCGTGGTGCCGCACTGCCAGTCGCGGCCGATGGCGTCACGCAGCACATATTCGAATTTCGGCCCGTAGAACGCGCCCTCGCCCGGGTTGATGGCGGTCTCGATCAGCCCGCCCGACTGGGCGGAGATCTGCTCCAGCACGCGGGTCATCACCGCCTCGGCCCGGTCCCACATGGCGTCCGTGCCGACGCGCTTCTCCGGCCGGGTCGACAGCTTGACGACGATCTTGTCGAAGCCGAAGTCGGCATAGGTGGTCAGGATCAGGTCGTTGATCGCCAGGCACTCGGCCTCCATCTGCTCGTCGGTGCAGAAGATGTGCGCGTCGTCCTGGGTGAAGCCGCGCACGCGCATGAGCCCATGCAACGCACCGGAGGGCTCGTAGCGGTGCACGGCGCCGAACTCGGCCAGCCGCATCGGCAGGTCGCGGTAGGACTTCAGCCCGTGCTTGAAGATCTGCACATGGCCCGGGCAGTTCATCGGCTTCAGGGCGAAGATGCGCTGGTCGGCCTCGGGATCGTTGGGATGCGTGAAGGCATGCGCGGATTTCACCGCGAACATGTTCTCCTGGTACCAGCCCCAGTGACCCGAGGTCTCCCACAGCGACTTGTCGAGCAGCTGCGGCGCGTTGACCTCCTGGTAGCCGAGCCGGTCGAGCCGGCGGCGCATGTAGCTGATCAGCGACTGGAACAGGCTCCAGCCCTTGGGGTGCCAGAACACCGTGCCGGGGCCTTCCTCCTGGAAGTGGAACAGGTCCATCTCCCGGCCGAGCCGGCGGTGGTCGCGCTTCTCCGCCTCCTCGAGCTGGTGCACATAGGCGTCGAGGTCCTCCTGCCTGGCAAAGGCGGTGGCGTAGATGCGGGTCAGCATCGGGTTGTTGCTGTCGCCGCGCCAATAGGCGCCCGCCACCTTCATCAGCTTGAAGGCGGTGCCGATCTTGCCGGTCGAGGTCATGTGCGGGCCGCGGCACAGGTCGAACCAGTCGCCTTGCCGGTAGATCTTCAGGCTCTCGCCCGGCGGTATCATGTCGACGAGCTCGACCTTGAAGGCCTCGCCCTTGTCGGCGAACACCTGCTTGGCCTCATCGCGCGTCCACTCCTCCTTGGTGAAGGGCCGGTCGCGCGCGATGATGGCGCGCATCTCTGCCTCGATCGCGGGGAAGTCATCCGGGGTGAACGGCTCGTTGCGGGCGAAGTCGTAATAGAAGCCGTTCTCGATCACCGGGCCGATCGTCACCTGAGTGCCCGGCCACAACCCCTGCACCGCCTCCGCCAGCACATGGGCGGCATCGTGGCGAATCAACTCGAGCGCGCGGGGATCGTCGCGCGACACGAATTCCAGCCGGGCATCGGCGGTGATCGGATCGGCAAGATCGGCCAGCCGGCCGTCCAGCGCCATCGCCACCGTGCGCTTGGCGAGCGACGGCGAGATGCCCTTGGCGATGTCGAGGCCGGTGGTGCCCGGGGCAAAGTCTCGCACGGCCCCGTCGGGAAAGGTCAGGTGGATCATGGCGGGGTCTCCGGCTCACTCCTGCAGACCATGCAGGTAAGCGTGGGCGAACGATCGCGAATCAGGGCTCGCGGCGGCCGCCGTCGCCCGGCCCGGCCGCCTCGCAGACGATGGGCTCGGCCTGCGTGCCGCGCCAGCGCCCGTAACGCCACGGTTTATACCACGCGGTTTCGAGCGGCAAACCGGGGGGAACGAAGTCGAGCCCGCTCGTTCCCCAGGGATGGCAGCGGCACAGCCGCGCCACGCCCATCCAGCCCCCGGCCCACAGCCCGTGGCGGCCGATGGCCTCTGACGTGTACTCGGAACAGCTCGGCAGGTGCCGGCAGCCACGGCCCATTAACCCCGACAGTGTCAGCTGGTAGCCGCGAATCAGCCCCTGCGCGGCCCGCGCCGGCAGGCCAGGCGCGACCAGCCCAGGTCGCGGTGGTTGCACTGCGGGAGGCGCTTCGCTATCCATCGCGGGTCCTCAGGCGGCCGGCGATACCGGCCGGACGTGGATCGGAGCAGTGACGGAATGATGTATCGGTTTGCGTTCGCCAGCGCATCGCTCTTGGCCGGCATGGTTTTCGCCGGGACGGCGATGGCGGCAGGCGGCAGCGGAACGAACGGGGTCGGCTCGATGCCGGCCGGGTATCTTGTGACCATCAAGGGCAATATCATTGTCACGCCGGATTTCCCCGGTGCCAAGACCTACGGGTTCGTTGCCTACCCGTCGCTGAGCTTCCGCCGCGCCGACGAGGCCGAGCGGTTCCAGGCTCCCGACGACGGCGTCAGCATCGCGCTGTGGGGTGACAGCCGCTGGTCGGTCGGTCTGGTCGGCCGTTTCCAGTCCGGCCGCTACCGCAACGACGACCGCAAGCTCTACGGCATCCAGGACGCCAAGTGGGCGCTGGAGCCCGGCCTGTTCGGCGAGGCCTGGGCGACCGACAATATCAGGCTGCGCGGCGAGATCCGCTACGGGTTCAACGGCTATTCTGGTCTCGTTGGCAATCTCGGCATCGACTATGTCAGGCGGGTCGGCAAGTTCACACTGTCGGGTGGGCCGCGCATGGCCATCGCCGGCAGCGAATACATGGACACCTATTTCGGCGTCACGGCGCAGGATGCGCTCTGGAACGGCCGGGTGACCCCCTACAAGGCCGATCCGGGCGTCAAGTCGGTGGGTTTGGCAGCGGCTGCCACCTACCAGTGGAACGACCAGTGGGCGACGACGGTGCGCGGCGGCTATGACCGTCTGGTCGGCGCCGCGGCCGACAGCCCCATCACCCGCACGCTCGGCTCGCGCGACCAGTTCACGGTCGGCGCCAGCGCCAGCTACTCGTTCTCGCTGGACGGCTTTGGCCGCTGACGCCGGCTTGCACCGTGCGCAGGGCGGCGCTGGCGTTGGCCAAGGCCGTGGTGCTCAGGCTGAGCGAGTCGACATTTTTGCCGGCCAGGCTGCCTACAAACTCAATGTCCAGACCCAGGCTG
>JBMOJG010000389.1:0-3929 GCA_049316925.1 Alsobacter sp.
ATGTGGCGGCGTGCCGCGGAGTCGTGCTGGCGCGCATCGGGCCGACCTTCTGGCACCGCAGCGTCGCCGACGCCGCTTTCGCGCTGGAGGAGGCGGAAGAGACCGCCAAACTCTGGTTCCTCACCCGCGGCGCCGTGCTGCCGCCTCTCGACGCCGCGCAGATCGGCGAACTCGCGGCCCAGTTTGGCGCGCGCTGGTAGGAGACGACCGATGCTGCTGGGCGTGATCGCCGATGACCTCACCGGTGCCACCGACGTGGCCCTCATGCTCGCCCGCGAGGGTATGCGCGTGGTGCAGACCGTCGGTGTCCCGACCTCTGCGGCGGCGTTGCCGGACGCCGACGCGGTGGTGGTGTCGCTGAAGTCGCGGACCAACCCCGCCGCCGAGGCGGTGGCGTGGTCGCTGGCGGCCTGCGATGCGCTCACCGCCGCCGGCGCCCGCCAGATCCTGTTCAAATACTGCTCGACCTTCGATTCCACCGACGCCGGCAATATCGGGCCGGTCGCGCAGGCGCTGATGCAGCGCCTCGGCGTCCGCGTCACCGTCGCCTGCCCGGCCTTTCCGGCCAATGGCCGCTCCGTCTACCAGGGCCATCTGTTCGTCGGTCGCGACCTGCTGTCGGACAGCCCGATGCGCGACCACCCGCTGACGCCGATGCGCGACGCCAACCTCGTGCGCGTCCTGCAGCGCCAGACCGACCTGCCGGTGGGCCTCGTGCCGGTGCAGACGGTAGGGCAGGGGGCTGCAGCGACGCGCGCGGCCTTCGCCGCTCTGGCCAAGGATGGCCCGGCCATCGGTATCGCCGACGCCATCACCGATGCGCATCTGCGGGTGCTGGGCGAAGCCTTCGACGGCATGGCGCTGATCACCGGCGGCTCCGGCATTGCGCTCGGCCTGCCCGACAATTTCCGCCGCGCCGGACTTCTGGGCGACCGCACCGGCCCTGTCGCGTTCACGGCGCCCCCCGGCCACGCGGCGGTGCTCGCCGGCAGCTGCTCGGCCGCCACCCGTGGCCAGGTCGCCGAGGCCATCGCCTCCGGCATCGACGCCCTGGTGCTGGATCCGGTGGCGATCGCCGAGGGCCGCCAGACGGCACAAACGGTCCTGGACTGGGCCGTTCCTCGCCTCGGCGCCCGGCCGGTACAGGTCTATTCCACCGCCGGGCCGGAAGCCGTGCGCGCCGTGCAGGAGCGCTTCGGCCGCGACGAGTCGGGGGCCATGCTGGAGCGCCTGCTCGGGGCCGTGGCGGCGGGCCTTGCGGCAGCGGGGGTGACGCGGCTGGTGGTGGCCGGCGGCGAGACCTCGGGCGCCGTCGTCGCCGCGCTCGGCGTCACGATGCTGGAGATCGGGCCTGAGATCGATCCCGGCGTCCCGTGGACGCGGGCCGCCGACGGCCACGCCATGGCGCTCGCCCTCAAGTCGGGCAATTTCGGCGGCCGCGACTTCTTTGCCAAGGCGCTGGCCATGCTGGACGGGGCCGCGCCGGCATCGTGAAGGGTGCCGCCGACGAAGGGACGGTGCGTGGACCCGGGGCAGGCTGCGCACCAATTCCGGCTTTCCTGCCGAAACTGGCAAGCGCTGCAGCCACCCGCTGCATCAGTGGACGCCCGGACCGTCAGACGTGTGCTCAGAACGTCTGTCAGAACGTCTTGGCGCCGCGCACCAGCACGTAATAGGCGTAGAGCGACGTCGTCCCGCAGATGTAAAGCCGATTGCGCCGCAGCTGGCCGAAGCACAGGTTCGCCACGACCTCCGGCACACGGATCTTGCCGATCAGGGTGCCGTCGGGCAGGTAGCAGTGCACCCCGTCGGCGGCCGAGGTCCACAGCCGGCCGTCCTCATCGAAGCGGAAGCCGTCGAACAGCCCGGCCGTGCAGGTGGCGAACACGTCGCCGCCCTTCAGGGTGCGGCCATCGACCACGTCGAACGCACGGATGTGCCGGGGGCCGTCCTTGACGTGGCTGGCGCCCGTATCGGCGATGTAGAGCTTCGTTTCGTCCGGCGAGAAGGCCAATCCGTTCGGCCGCACGAAATCGTCGCAGGCGATCGCGCACTCGCCGGTCTGCGGGTCGATGCGGTAGACATGACACGCGCCGATCTCGCTCTCGGCGCGCTCGCCCTCATAGTCCCAGTCGATGCCATAGGCCGGATCGGTGAACCAGATCGACCCGTCCGACTTGACCACGACGTCGTTGGGCGAGTTGAGCCGCTTGCCGTTCCAGCGGTCGGCCAGCACCGTGATGGTGCCGTCGACCTCGGTGCGCGTCACGCGCCGCCCCAGATGCTCGCACGACACCAGCCGCCCCTGCCGGTCCACAGTGTTGCCGTTGGTGTTGTTGGCCGGCTGACGGAAGACGCTGACGTTTCCGTCCGCCTCGTCGTAGCGCAGCATCCGGTTGTTGGGGATGTCCGACCAGACCAGGTACCGCCCGGCCGGGAAATAGGCCGGCCCCTCCGACCAGCGGCAGCCGGTGCACAGGATCTCCAGCCGCGCGGTCTTGTTGCACAGGACGCGAAAGCGCTCGTCGAGCACCTCGAACGGCGGATCGGCAGGCATGGGCGGTCTCCCAGAAGTCGCCGTCTCGGCGGCGTGCACGATCAAAGCGCGGCGGCGCGGCCGCCGCAAGACACCGTGGCTCAGACGCTGGCGGTCAGACCGCCATCGACCATCAGCAGGTGCCCGTTGACGAAATCCGACGCCGCCGAACTGAGGAAGATGGCGGCGCCGACCAGTTCGTCGACATGGCCCCAGCGCCCGGCCGGCGTGCGCTTGCACAGCCAGTCGCTGAAGGCCGGGTCGTCGACCAGCGCCTGGTTCAGCGGCGTGGCGAAATAGCCCGGACCGATGGCGTTGACCTGCACGCCGTGCTTCGCCCATTCGGCGGCAAGGCCGCGGGTCATCATCTTCACCGCGCCCTTGGTGGCGGTGTAGGGCACGATCGTCGGCCGGCCGAGTTCGCTCTGCACCGAGCCGATATTGACGATCTTGCCGCGGCCACGCGCGATCATCCGCCGTCCGACCGAACGCGCGACGAAAAACACGCTGTCCAGATTGGTGCGCACAATGTCGTGCCACGCGTCGTCAGGAAACTCCGCCGCGGCACCACGGTGCTGCTTGCCTGCATTGTTGATCAGGATGTCGATCGGCCTTTGGGCCTCGATGGCCGCAACAGCCGTCTCCACCGCCGCCGGGTCGGTGACGTCAAACACGCTGGTGGTGGCACTCAGGCCTTCGCGCTGCAGGCCGGCAACGGCTGCCGCGACCTTGTCGCCGTTGCGCCCGTTGAGCACCACCGCCGCGCCGGCACGGGCCAGGCCCGCCGCCAGCGCCAGGCCGATGCCCTGGCTGGATCCGGTGACGAGGGCCGTGCGGCCGGTGAGATCGAACAGGCTGAGGGACATGAGACACCGGACCGCTGCGGGACAGGCGTCACTGTGGTCGACCGGCGCGGCGCCTTCAAGCGCTGGCCGGCGTGAGAGGCAGATGCATTGATGATTTGTGTAAATTTCAATTAAAAATATAATCGAATAATATATTAACAGTTTCTTTTTGATTTACAGTCCCGCTTTGAGAAGATCTGGTTCTTATTGTATTTCAAATCTGGAAAGTATTACATCAGCATCGAACAAAGGTGCTGTCGAAAGATGGCGTCTGCCGCGTGAACCGGGTGAGTCCGATGTCTGGTCTGCTTATCTCCGTGACGGGATCCATCGGGGCCTCTCGCAAGGGCGGCACGCTCAACGACTCGCTCATCGGCGCACTTGGCAACGACACGCTGGACGGCGATGCCGGCAATGACTCGCTTGACGGCGGCGCCGGTAACGACTCGCTCGTCGGCGGCGCCGGCAACGACGTCTATGTGGTCGACGCCACCGGCGACATCGTGACCGAGGCCGCTTCTGCCGGCACCGACACGATCCGCACCACG
>JBMOJG010000390.1:0-3909 GCA_049316925.1 Alsobacter sp.
CGCTCCGTCGGCGCAGGACACAACCTCAATGCCAATGCCACCGAACGCCACGCCCGCCAGCTTGCGAAAGATCGCGTCGTCGTCGATCACGAGAATCCGCGGCTGGATCATCCCCGAGGTTTCGCGCCATCACGCCGCCATGTCCAGCCCGGAGGCGACCCAAAGTGGAGGTTTGGTGTCAATCTAACTGTTATCAGGACATGAATGGACTGAATTGCATTTAGCAGACCTTCGGAACGGAAGCTTTTTCCGATCGCGCTAAGGTCTGGCCTCGACTGCTTCGGGCGGTTCAGGCCGGGCAGATCGCGGGGACAGGCCGATGACGACACGCGACGGGGCGAAGGCTGCGGCGGGGACGGCGGGAGTGCTGGCGCGGCTGAGGACCCGGCTGCAGGGCCGCCCCGACTCCGAACACGAGATGACGATCAACAGGATCGCGATCCTCAGTCTTGTCCTGAGTTACCTGTTGGTTGCCACGGCTGTCGGGAACCCGAGCGCCATCGACATGTTCGAGAAGGCCGGAGCGCTGTTCGAGGCCCATTACCTGATCGCCTTGGCGCTGTTCGTGCATATCTGCGCGTTTCCCGGCGTATCAAGGGCCCGCCGTCTCATCGCGCTGACAGCCGACATCGCAGCGATTTCCTACGGCATGCATGTCGGCAACTACGCCACCAGCCTAGCCTACCCCCTCTATCTTTGGACGGTGTTCGGCAACGGGTTTCGCTTTGGCGTCACCTATCTGTACATCGCGACCCTGCTCGCCACGGCAGGCTTTGCGGCTGTCGTGGCCACGACACCCGTGTGGCACGACAACCTGACCCTGTCGGCGGGCCTTCTCGCCGGCCTCGTGGTGTTGCCGCTCTATGTGGGCGTGCTCATCCGCAAGATCTCCGAGGCCAAGCTGCAGGCCGAGGCGGCGAGCCGGGCCAAGACCCTGTTCCTGGCAAGCGTCAGCCATGAGCTGCGCACCCCACTCAACGCCATCATCGGCCTCGGCGACCTCATGCGCGAGGACCCCGGCCTCACCCGCGACCAGCGCGACATGTCGCGGACGATCACCTCGGCCGGACGATCGCTGCTCGGCCTGATCAACGGGTTGCTCGACCTGTCGCGCATGGAGGTCGGCCAGATGCCGGTCGAGCGCGAGCGCTTCGACCTGCACGGGCTGCTGCGCGAGGTCCACAGCATGGTGGCGGTCCAGGCCACGCGGAAAGGACTGCGCGTTGGCCTGTTCATCGCGGCCGCGACACCGCGCTGGGTGGTGGGTGATCCCGAACGCCTGCGCGAGATCCTCACCAACCTCGCCGGCAATGCCATCAAGTTCACCGAACAGGGCGAGGTCAGCCTGCTGGTCCGCGCCGAAGCGGACGGGCGGCTGCGCTTCGAGGTCGTCGACACCGGGATCGGCATTGCGCCCCATGCGCACGCCCGGATTTTCGAGAGCTTCACCCAGGCCGACGAGACCATCTCCAACCGCTTTGGCGGCACCGGTCTCGGCCTCAGCATCGTCAAGCGCCTCGTCGAGATGCAGGATGGACGCCTCGGTCTCGACAGCGCTCCAGGAAGGGGCAGTACCTTCTGGTTCGAGCTGCCACTTGAAGCCCAGGAGGGCGGCAGCGTCCCCGGGCCCGAGCGCGTGCCGCTGGTCCTCCTGACGCGGGATCGGGGCCTCTCGGGCTGGCTCGCCGACTTGGGGCACCCGGTCCAGCGCGCTGCGGCGATCGATGCCGCTGCGGCCCTGGCAGCACAGAATCGCGACGGTCTGGTGGTGATCGACGAGGCCATGCCGGGCTGGGAGGCGGTGGCTGCCGCCCTCGCCGAGGCCTTTCAGGGTGGAATTCCGCCCCTGCTGCTGATGCGCAGCCAGACCGACCCGCTCGATCCCAAGGTCCTGTCGCTGTTCTCGACCGCACTGGACCGCACTGCCGGCCCCGCTGCCTGGGCAAGGGCCTGCCGCATTGCCCTGCCGGAGCGGGACGATGTCGTCGCCAAACCGGTGGCGGTTACCGACGACGGATTATCCGTGCTGGTGGCGGAGGACAACCTCGTCAACCAGAAGGTCATCCGCAAGGTGCTGATCGCCGAGGGGCATCGTGTCCATGTGGTCGACAACGGCGCGGAAGCCCTGCAGGCGCTGCAGCAGGGCGAATTCGACATCGCGCTCCTCGACATCAACATGCCGGTGATGAGCGGCCTGGAAGCCGCCCGTCTCTATGCGTTCGCGGTCGGCAGCGCTCGCGACGGCGTGCCGCTGGTCGCCCTCACCGCGGATGCGACCGAAGCGACGGCCCGCGACTGCTCCGACGCCGGCATGGCGGACTGCATCACCAAGCCGGTGGACCGGACGCGGCTGCGGACCATCCTGGCGCAGCATGGGCGACACCACGCATCACTGGCCACGCCGGCTCCCGTCGGCAAGCCAGTCCCCCAGGCTGTCGTCGTGCTGAACGATGCGGCGGTCGCCGTGCTCGTCGACCTGGGCGGAGCCGACTTCGCCTCGGAACTGCTGGGTGACTTCCTCGTCGGCGCCGATCGCGGCATCGCGGACCTGCGCACCGCCGCCACCGACGGGGATGTGGCGGCTTTCCGGGCAGCCGCCCATGCGTTGAAGAGCGCGGCCGGCAATGTCGGCGCCGACCGGATCGCCTGCCTCTGCACGCGGTGGGGCGAGGAAGCGGCCACGACGTTGGTCGAGCAGGCCAACGATCATGTCCTGCTGCTGACCCAGGAACTCCACGCCGTCCAGGCCGCCGTCCACGTCATTCGTAACGGGGCACTGCGCCCGCTGTCCGCAGCCTGAACCGGATCAGACCAACGCCACCCTCTGCATGGCGGAGCGCCGCCGGCGGCGCTGTGCGGCGGTCAACTGCTCCATCCGCCGCAGATCCTGGTCGCCGAGGCTGAACGCCGCCTCGACCCACCGGTCGGTGACCGCGCGCAGCTCCTCGCGGCTGATCGGATTTAGCATCTTGCGGATGCCAAACAGGGTCTGGCGGGTCACATGGGAGCGCCGGTTGGCGACGATGTAGTCCTGCGCCGCGATCGCCCCGCAGCCATCCTCCGCAACGATGTCGACCAGGCCCATCGCGTGCAGTTCCTCGGCGCCATAAAGCCGGCCGCTGAGAATCAGACGCTCCGCCCTTACCGCATCCATCCGGCGCGACAGCAGGCTGTAGGCGCCCATGCCGGGAAACAGGTTGAACAGGATTTCCGGCAGCCCGAGCTTGGCACTGCGTTCGGCGATCACCACGTCAAACGACAGTGCGGCCTCGAAGCCGCCACCCAGCGCGTCTCCCTCGACCAGCGCAATGGAGGTCAGCGGCAGTCCGACCCCGAGGTTGAGGTAGATCGCCTCGACACAGTCATACGCGTAGGAGCGCAGCTGCTCCCGGTTCCTGCCGCGGATGGCGGCCGCGAAAAAGGCAAGGTCGCCTCCAAGGTTGAACATGCCCGGCGTCCGGGAGCCGAAGATGAAATAGCGCGGCGTCATCTCCGGGGAACGCGGCGTCTCGATGCTGCGCCGCACAGCCTGGCGCAGCCCGATCAACTCGTGGAGCAGGGCCGGCGTGAAGTGGGGCGGCTCCTGGGTGTTCATGTGGCACCACAGCACCCGGTCCTCGGCCGCCCATTCCACGTCGATGGCGCGAAATCCGACGTCCAGCGGCGCAACGGGCGCCGGCGGCGGGACGAACAGCCCCGCCAGGCCTGGCGGGAGCGGCAAGCCATCGAGTGGGCCATGGACGGTATCGAGTTGCATTGGTGCACCTTCCGCAACTTTTCCGTAATCGGTGCCGAGGTTAATATTTTTTAACCCCCTTTACTGGCAATTGTGAAGAAATGGTTAACACTGAAGTGCGTCGTTAAGAATTGAAGCAATAGTTAATTTCAATTAACCATGATCTCGAAACC
>JBMOJG010000391.1:0-3902 GCA_049316925.1 Alsobacter sp.
GGTCGTCGCCCGCCTTGGCCTGCCGGTCCGCATGCTCGACGCGCAGCTTGCGGATGAGCCCGAGCTCGGCCTGGAAGTCGACATAGTGCGGCAGCTTCAGGTGCTCGACGAAGCCCGTGGCTTGGACATTGTCCGAATGCGACAGCACGAACTCCTCGTCCTGCGCCGGCGCCACCACGTCCTCGCCGAACTCGGTGGTGCGCAACGCCCGGTCGACCAACGCCATCGACATCGCCTTGCGCTCAGACTGGCCGAAGACAAGCCCATAGCCGCGGGTGAACTGCGGCGGCGTCGCCGCCGATCCGCGAAACTGCGTCACCATCTCGCATTCGGTGACGAGGATGCGGCCGAGCGGCATGGCAAAGCCGAGCTCCTCGGCGAAGAATTCGACCTCGACCTCGCCGCAGCGGATCTCGCCGACGAAGGGGTGCGTCCGGCCATAGCCGCGCTGAGTCGAATAGCCCAGCGCCAGCAGGAACCCCTCGTCGCCGCGCGCCAGGTTCTGCAACCGGAGATCACGGTCCGCCGGAAACGCCAGCGGCTCGCGCGTCAGATCGCCAACGGGCGAATCGCCGCCCGGCGGATTGCGCTCGATCAATCCTTCGCCGTCGAGCAGCGCCGTGACATGCGGCACGCCGCCACCGATCGGCTGCGCGGTCGCCGGCTCCTCGATCACGGACGGTGCGGCGAGGCCGAAATCGACGAGCCGGTGGGTGTAGTCGAAGGTCGGGCCCAGCACCTGGCCGCCGGGCAGGTCCTTGTAGGTGGCCGACACGCGGCGCCACACCTGCATGGCGTCCGTATCGAGCGGCTGCGCATAGCCGAAGCGCGGCAGCGTCGTGCGGTAGGCCCGGACGAGGAAGATCGCCTCGATCAGGTCGCCGCGCGCCTGCTTGATGGCGAGCGCGGCAATGCCGCGATCATAGAGCGAGCCCTCGGCCATGACCCGGTCGACGGCAAGCGCGAGCTGCGCGTCGATCTGCGCCGGCGTCAGCTCTTCCACCGCCGGATCGCCACGCCGTGCATGGGCGAGCAGCCGGTGGGCGTTGTCGATGGCCTTCTCGCCACCCTTGACCGCCACATACATGCGCGCCTCCTCAGGCCGTGACCGCGGTCGACCGCGGCAGGGCAGCGACACGGTTGCCGGCAACGAAGACGAGATCGACGCCCAGCGGAAACTGCGACCGGTTGTCGGCAAGCCAGCCTGCAGACCCGGCCGGAAGGCCGCCCACGGCCAGCCGCGCCGTCCCGTCGATGCCGGGCCCGCGCAGCGTCCAGCCTTCGCCCTCGATCAGCGATGGAACCGCCATCACCAGCGTGGTCGAGCGGTCCGGATAGTCCGGCGTGCCCTGGGCGAAACCGGCCAGTCCGGTCAGCGCCGACGGATCCGAGACCAATGCGAAAGCGGCTGCTGCCGGATCTTCCGTCAGCGGCGCGCCGGTCTGAAACCGCAGATAGCCGGAGACCGCATCGCTCGCCGCCAGCGGCGCATCCAGCCAGACACGGGTCTCGAAGTCGCACAGCGCCATGGCGATCGCCGCCAGGCCAGCGTCGAGCGGAGACGGCGGCGGTGGGGGCGGCGTGATCGCACGCAGCGTGCCGGGGCGCGCCAGTGCCATCATCACGGCTCGGAACACGGCCTGCGCCTCGCGGACGGGGTCGGCAAAGCCGGTGACGAGGGCGGCCTCGGCCATGTCAGTCTTCCCCCCGCACCATCGTGAAGAAGTCCACCCGCGTGGCCGCTGTCCGCGCCGCGGCGGCGGCGTCCTCGGCAGCGAGGCGGGCCCGGACCGGCCCCAGCACGACCGTCTCGACATCGTCGTGCCGGCCGGACTGCCAGAGCGCGTCGATCGCCGCGGCAGCCCGGGCGCGGGCGATGTCACGGCCGAGGATGTAGGACAGGCCAACCGGCCCGTCGCCTGACAGCCGGACGGCAGCGCGGGTGACGGTCGCCTCGCCGAAATTGAACGGGGCACCGTCGCCGCCGGTGCGGCCGCGCAGCATGACCAGGCCGGTTTCCGGCCGCCGCACGTCGGTCCATTCCGGTCGGCCAAGCGCCTCCAGCGCGCAGGCCAGCTCGTCCGGCGTGGCGCGCGCGAGCAGGCCCATGGAGTCGCGCCGGCCCGCCGCAGGGTCCTTGATGACCGAATTATCGCTCATGATGGCCTGCTTTAGGCCGGCCGTGCGACGAATTGATGACCGCCTGTGACGATCACGGTGCAGCCGGCGTGGTCGTCCCGATCACGGCAAACCGCAGCCGCGCCGAGATGACGTCGATCACGCTGACGGCGGCCAGCACCATCAGCACGAGGAACGACACCTGCTGCCATTCGAGGATCTTGATCTGCTCGTAGAGATGCATGCCGATGCCACCAGCCCCGACAATTCCGATGATCGTCGCCGAGCGCGTGTTCGACTCGAAGTAGTACAGCACCTGGCTGGCCATGACCGGCAGCACCTGGGGCAGCAGGCCAAAGCGCACGGCGTGGACCTTGTTGGCACCCACGGAGGTGACACCCTCGACGGGCTTGCGGTCGGCGGCCTCGATCGCCTCGGAGAACAGCTTGCCGAACGCCCCGATGTCCGACGTCATGATCGCCAGGATGCCGGCGAACGGGCCAAGGCCCACGACGTTGATCCAGATGAGCGCCCAGATCAGCGTGTCGACGCTGCGGATCGTATCCATGAACCGCCGCGTGGTGAAGCGGAAGATCCAGCTCGGGATGACGTTACGCGCCGCCATGAAGCCCAGCGGCATGGCGATCACCGCCGCAAGCAGCGTGCCCAGAAAGGCGATGGCCAGCGTCTGCCCCAGCGACTCCAGATAGATCCAGAACCGGGCCAGGCTGCCGGGCGACGGCGGGAGCATCAGCAGCACGAACTTGCCGAGTTCGCCAAATCCGCCCAGGATCCGCGTCCAGGACACGTCCAGACTGATGACCCCGTAGACGAACAGGGCAATGCCGGCGGCGATGCCACCAATCACCAGCGCCCGGCCGGCGATGTCCGCCTTGAAGATCGCCGGATTTGCCGCGACGAGCGCGGCCCGCTGGGCAACATCCATGGTGGCGAACGGGCTCGAGGCAACGGGCCTCGGCGAGATCGGTGCGTCAGTGCTCACGGGCTGTTCTCCCGTCCCAGAAGGGAATGACGGATCCGCTCGGTAACGAGGTCGATGATCATCACCGCAGCGACGATCATCAGCAGGATCGCGCTCACGTCGGAGTAATAGAACTTGCGCACCGCCTCGATCAGGTCCTGCCCGATGCCGCCGGCGCCGACGAAGCCCATCACGGCCGCGCCGCGCACATTGATCTCGAAGCGCAGCAGCGCGTAGCTGGTGAAGTTCGACAGCACCTGCGGCACCACGGCGAAGCGGATCATCTCGGTCCAGCTTGCGCCGGTGGAGGTGAGACCCTCGACGGGCTTCATGTCGATGTTCTCGACCACCTCCGAGAACAGCTTGCCGAGCGCACCGAGCGTATGGATGGCGATGGCGAGCACGCCGGGCAGCGGTCCGAGCCCGAACGCCACGACGAAGATGAGCGCGAACACGATCTCGGGGACCGTACGGCAGAACTCGAGGAACCGGCGGGCGGCGAACCGGCTCCAATTCGACAGGGCTGTATTCTTGGCCGCCGCGAAGCACAGCAGGAAACCGCCGATGGCGCCGATGATCGTGCCCATGTAGGCGATCAAGAGGGTCTCGCCGATCAGCCGCAGCCACTTCTTCCAGCCCCACAGCCACTCGCCGATATCGGTAAAGACAAGTGCACCCTGCTCCCGGAGAGGATCGCCATGATAAACCGTGGGATACTTGTGGATTAACTCTTCATTTTCAATAATTATCCTTTTGAGAGTTGGTTTTCGCTCGTGATAAGGGATAGTAAAGATATGATATC
>JBMOJG010000392.1:0-3885 GCA_049316925.1 Alsobacter sp.
TATCGTCGCCTGCGCGACAACGATCCGGTGCACTGGTCACCTGTCCTGAAAAGCTGGATCGTGACCCGCTACCAGGACATCAAATCCGTCGCTCTGGACCCTGACGTGTCTGCTGACCGACTGGCAGATTTCTACAAGGCTCTTCCCTCGCCGACCCAGAAAGTCCTCGCCGAGGTCGTCCGCTATCTCAGCCTGTGGGTTTCCTTTCGAGACCCGCCGGAGCACCGGCGGCTGCGTCGCCTTATGAGCGGCGCTATCAACCCAAAGATGGTCCAGAACCTCAGACCGGCTGTGGAGACGATCGTCGATGACCTCGCCGGGCGGCTTAAGGCAGGCGATGAAATCGACATCATCTCCGATTTTGCCATGCCTTTGCCGGCCACCGTCATCATGGACATGCTGGGTGTGCCCCGCGAACACATGCAGGAGATCAAGCATTGGTCCGACGAGCTCGCGCTGTTCATCGGATCGGCGCGTGGCGTCCCGGACAAGTACGAACGCGCACGTGACGGGATGCGGCAGATCGCGAACCTGTTTCGGACGCTGTTGGCGCAGCGTCGGGCAGAGCCCCGGGACGACCTGCTCAGCGGCCTGATTGCCGCACGCGACGAGGACGAGTCCCTGTCCGAGGACGAACTCGTCGCAGCCTGTATCCTTGTTTTGTTTGGGGGACACGAGACGACGACGAACCTGATCGGCAACGCGGTCTTGATGATGCTGGAGCATCCGGGAGAGCGAGAACGTCTCGCCGCGGCCCCCGGTTTGATTGACAGCGCTGTCGAAGAGTTCTTGCGCTACGACGGCCCTTCGAACTCGCTCTGTCGGATGGTTGCGGTGGACCATGAGATCGCGGGCAAGCCGATGCGCCGGGGGGACCGGATCTTCGCGATGCTGAATGCTGGAAACCGCGACGAGCGCGCCTTTTCGGAGCCCGACCGCCTCGATCTCGGGCGCGACCCGAACCGGCACCTGACCTTCGGGCAGGGAGCGCATTTCTGCATCGGAGCGCCGCTGGCCCGGCTCGAGGCGTCTCTCGCGGTCAACGCTCTCCTGGCTCGGTTCCCAAATATGACGCTGGCCGGCACCGAACCGGAATGGCGGGACGCGTTGATTATGCGCGGCATGCATTCGCTGCGCGTTCGGCTCTGACGGAGACTGACCATGCGTGCGATCAGCCACAACCGATTTGGCGACCCTGCTTCCGTTCTGGCCTGTATCGAGTTACCCGACCCGTCACCGCCCGGCCCCGGCGAGGTGCAGGTCGAGATGATCGCCATGTCGATCAATCCGGCCGATCTCCTGACGGTTGAGGGCCGCTACGGGATCATTCCGCCTCTGCCGTTCATTCCTGGTGCCGAAGGTGTCGGCCGGATTGCCGCGCTCGGTTCTGGCGTGAACGGGTTCGCGATCGGTGACCTTGTGGCACCCCTCGCCGGATCGACGTGGGTTGAGCGCATGACCGTCAGGGCGAGCGCCGTGATCCCGCTTCCACTAGGAACCGACCCCCTGCAAGCGGCGATGGTCAAGGCGAACCCGGCGACCGCAGAGGTCATGCTGAACGACCTCGCACCGCTCACGGAAGGCGACTGGATCATCCAGACTGCAGCCAATTCGGCGGTTGGCCAGTATGTGTGTCGGCTGGCGCGCCTTCGCGGGGTGCGGACACTCAATGTCGTCCGCCGTATGGACGCACGGCACGCGGTTTCCGAGGCAGGGGGGACGCCATCCTGGTGCACGACACCGCGACGCCAGAGGCACTCCTGCATGACGTAACTCAGGCAACGAAAGGTGCGCCGGTAAGGCTGGCGCTCGACGCCGTTGGGGGGGCGGTCACCAACGCGCTCGCCGCCTGCGTCACGGACGGCGCCCGCGTCGTGAACTACGGCCTACTCTCCGGAAAGCCCTGCGAGGTGGACGCCCACCATCTCATTTTCCGCGGCGTGACCTTGTCCGGGTTCTGGCTGGCCACGTGGTTTCGTAGCGCCGGGCGCGAGCGGATCGCGGCGCTGTACGGGAAGCTGGTCCCGCTTCTTGTGGACGGAACATTGTCGTCGCCCGTTGCGGCAACCTATCCTTTCGAACAGATCGTGGACGCGGCAGCCCATGCGGCTCGTGGCGCGCGAAACGGCAAGGTGCTGCTGGTCACGGGATCCTGACATGAACGGCGTCTGGATCATCGGGGTGTCCTGCACTCCCTTTGGCAAGCGGCCAGATGCCGGCTTCAAGGACCTGAGTCGCGAAGCCTATCTCGCTGTGCTGGCCGACGCAGGACTTGCGGCAGGAGACCGCATCGAAAGTTCATGGTTCGGGAATTGCGGCATGGGCAGCTTTGGCCAGCGCAACATCCGCGGGCAGGTCTGCTTCACCCCAATGGTGCAAGAAGGACTGTTTCCCGAACGCGTACCGATGATCAACGTCGAAGGCGGCTGCGCGACGGCATCCATGGCGCTGCACGGTGCCTGGAAGGACGTGCTTTCGGGCCAGGCAGACCTGTCTTTGGCCATCGGTGTGGAGAAGACATTTTTTCCCGGTGCGCCGGCACGCACCCAGGAGATCTTCGACGGCGGGATCGACCAGATCGATCCGCAGGAGTGGCACTCCTATTACACGGCCGCGGGTGCGATCGCCGGCAAGTCTTTCGCCCCCAACAGCGGTGGCGGAACCGTCTTCATGGACACGTATGCCATGCAGGCCCTCTGGCACATGAAGCGACATGGAACGACCGCGCGCCAGATCGCAACAGGGGCGTCGAAGAACCATGCGGCGGGAGCCCTCAACCCGCTCGCCCAGTTCCGGTTCACCATCGGCGTCGATGAAGTCCTCGAAGACCGAATGGTGTCCGACCCTTTGACGCGATCCATGTGCGCGCCGATCGGCGACGGGGCGGCGGCTGCGCTGGTGTGCTCGGAGCGTTTCCTGCGCGAGCAGCCGAAGGCCGTGCAGGAGCGCGCAGTGCGCATCCGTGCCAGCATTCTCAGCGGTGGCAAGTATCGCGACCTGGACGAGCCCGGCCTTTCGCGCGTCGCAGCCGACAAGGCCTATGGTTCCGCCGGCATCGGACCGCAGGACATTGATATCGCCGAGGTTCACGATGCGACGTCGTTCTGCGAGATTTTTCAATGTGAGATGCTACGCTTCTGTCCAGATGGGCACGGCGGACCCTATGTCGAATCCGGCGCGACCGCGCTGGGCGGCGAGCGACCGGTCAACCTCTCAGGAGGCCTGGTCTCGAAAGGTCATCCGGTGGGTGCCACAGGCCTCTCGATGGTCGCGGAGCTGGCATTGCAGTTGCGGGGCGAGGCCGGACAACGACAGGCTGCTAAGGCGCGGATTGCGCTTGCCGAGAACGGCGGTGGCGTGATCGGCTTCGACGAGGCGGCGTGCTCGGTGCTGATCCTGTCGGTTTAATCAGGGATCCCGGATATCCCGTTCGCCACGATTCATCGCCGTCATGAGCCCGATTGCTTCGTCGCTGACCATCAGGTCGCAGAACAGTGTCCGCTCGTCCGCGAGCCGCTCGGCCAGCGTCCCCTGTCCGGCCGCGTGGACGAGGCGCTTGATGTGGGTGACTGCCTGCGGCGCTTTGGCTGCCAATGCCTCGGCGATGGCCAGGCCTTCTGCCCGTGCGTCCGGAACGCATGAATGGACGAGGCCCATGGCTGCCGCGTCTTGTGGCGAGACGACACGGCCCAGGAGCATGAACGACATCGCGGCGGCGGCGCCGATAAGCCGTGTGAGCCGCTGTGTGCCGCCCGCGCCCGGGAGAAGGCCGATGTTGACCTCCGGGAGCCCGAGACTGAAAGGTCCGTCCTGAGCCACCCGGATGTCACAGGCCAGGGCCAGTTCGAATCCCCCGCCCATGGCGGTTCCGTTCAGTGCGCACAC
>JBMOJG010000393.1:0-3873 GCA_049316925.1 Alsobacter sp.
TTCATGTCACGCTCGACGTGGCTTTGAAGGCGCTGCAGATCAAGGCACAGAATCCGGATGAATGGGTCGTCGAGGGGCCGGACCTGATGTGCACACCCAACGGTATCATCCTTCCGCAGAACGATTCAAAGTGGAAGCGGACGGTGGACCACGCTCTTTGCTACTTCATCCACACGGGCGGATACGACAAGTTGTGGGATGAGTGGTTCGGCGACACCGCACCAAAGGCTGGCTTTCCACTGCCAATCTCCGAGACCACCAAGATCGTGCTGCGGGGCCAGTGCCCATTCGGCATCGAGGACTGGCTCACGAAAAAATAGCCGGCGACCGTCGAAGAACGCACTCGCTGTCGCCGACGGAGTCCGCAATGCCCAATCGCCCTTTTGCCAAGCGCGTCGAACGCCTGACGTTCTCGTCGTCGCAGGCGAGCATCCGGCGTGTCCGCGAGCTCAGGCAGAGCGGTGTTCAGGTCCATGACTTCGGATCAAAATTCGATACACCAGAGCATGTGAAGGCCGCGGCGCTCCGATACCTCAGTTCGTCAGAAGCGTCGCTCTATGCAGATCCGCGGGGCATCCCGGAGGTCAGGGCCGCCATCGCCCGCAAGCTCAGGCGTGAAAACCAGCTGCCGGTCGATCCCGATACCGAGATCACGGTCACGCCAGGGGGCAAGGCCGGCATCGTTGCCACCCTGTTGGCCTTGGTCGGCCCCGGGGACGATGTGCTGCTGGAAGATCCAGGCTGGCTCAGCTTCGATCCGATGGTCCGTATGACCGGTGCGAAACCCGTGCCGCTCGCCCTGCGGGAAAGCAACGGCTTCAGACTCGATGCAGCCGACTTGCAAAAACGCATCACGAAGCGAACCAAGGTTCTGGTTCTGTGCAGCCCGCACAACCCGACCGGAGCCATTCTGTCCCGCAGCGATCTCGAGGCCATCGCGGCGGTCTGCATCGAGCGTGATCTGTTCGTCATCATGGACGAGGCCTATGAGCACTTCGTGTTCGACGGGCATCGGCACATCAGCATGGCGACGCTTGCGGGAATGCGCGAGCGGACAATCGTCGTGCAGACCGCCAGCAAGACCTTCAACATGTTCGGCTGGCGCGTTGGTTGGGTGGTGGCCCCGCCTGCCATCAGCGAAAAGATCCAGCTGGTCTCCGTTCATTCCTTCACCTGCGTCACGTCTTTTGCGCAGGCGGGCGCGGCGGCGGCGCTGGATGGCCACTATGCGCAAGGCACGCTGACCATCCCCGAGATGATGAAGAGCTACCAGCTGCAGCGTGACGCGCTGGTCGCGGGACTTCGGGCTATCAAGGGCATCACCTGCGCCCTGCCAGCAGGTGCGTATTTCGCGTTTCCACGCATCAGCCGGTTCGGTATGACCTCGCAGGAGTTCGCCACCAAGCTGTTGGCAAATGCCCGTGTTTCCGGCCTGGCCGGTTCGGTGTTCGGCAAACGCGGGGAGGGGCATATCCGCTTCGTGTTCAACGCACCGGTGCCGGCAATTGAGGAGGGCGTCGCCAGGCTGCAAGATTATCTTGGTACGCTGTGAGCGCGCATGAGCTATGACTTCAAGTGGGGAATGCTGCTCGAAGAGCCCTATCGCGGCTGGATCATCGACGGCATCCTGACGACGTTCCACCTGGCCTTGCTGTCGTGGGTCGCAGCACTGGCACTTGGAATTCTGGTCGGCGTATGCCGGGTGGCGACATCACCGGTCCTGCGCGTCATCGGCTCGGCCTATGTCGAGCTCTTTCGTAACATCCCTTTGATCGTTCAGCTGTTTCTTTGGCTCTACGTTGCGCCGCAGCTTCTGCCGAACGATATCCGGATCTGGTGGATCCGGCTCGACAACGTGCCCTACTGGACCGCCTTCGTGGGGCTTTCTTTCTACACCTCGTCGAGGGTTGCCGAGCAGATCCGTTCGGCCATCGGTGCAGTCCCGCCTGGCCAGTTCAAGGCAGCGCTGTCCACGGGACTGACGCCCGTGCAGACCTATCGTTACGTCATCCTGCCGTATGCGTTGCGCATCATCATTCCGGCGATCACCTCGGAGTTCCTTACGATCTTCAAGAATACGGCGCTGGCGCTGACCATCGGGGTCGTCGAGATCACATCGACCAGCCGCAAGATCGAAGCGTGGTCCTTTCGCGGCATCGAGGCTTATACGATTGCTTCCATCACCTATGTGGTGACCACGGTCCTCGTCGTCGTTTTCATGGCCTGGCTGGAGCGGCGATATTACATACCGGGGCTGATCCGGCGTGAGCGGGAAGCGGCCTGATGGATTGGAAGGTCGTCGTCGCGAGTTTCCCACTTCTGCTCAAGGGGCTGGCATCGAGCCTGCAGCTTACGGCGATCGCCATTGCGTTCAGTTTTCCGCTCGGCGGTCTGATCGCCGTCGGCCGTGTCAGTCGCCGTCGATGGCTCAGCCTCGCCTGCGCGGCTTTCGTCAACATCCTGCGCAGCAATCCGTTGATCCTGATCCTGTTCTGGTTTTATTTTCTGATCCCGCTTCTGACCGGTAAAAACGTGAACGACCTGACGTCGATCGTCAGTGCGTTCATCATCTTCTTCTCGGCCTATTTCGCGGAGATCATCAGAGCGGGCATACAGTCGGTGGGCTATCGCCAGATCCAGGCCGGCCTTTCCACGGGACTGAGCTACACGCAGACCATGCGTTTCATCATCATGCCGCAGGCCGTGCGTGCCATGCTGCCGGCACTGGTCACACAGTGCATCGTCGTATTCCAGGGAACAACCGTCGTCTACGTCATCGGCTACAGCGATCTGCTCCATACGGCGTCCCAGATTGCCGAAAGAACGGTGCGGCCGGTGGAACTATACGTCACAGTTGCGGTAATTTATTTCGTGGTCTGTTATGCCGGTTCGCTCCTTGCGCAGCAGTTTGAGGGAAGGGCGGCGCGATGAGCGATCCGATTGTCTCCATCCGGGATGTCGGCCTCCGGTTCGACCGGTTCACTGCGCTCGACGGCGTCTCCCTTGCCGTGAATCAGGGCCAAAAGATTGTTATTTGCGGTCCGAGCGGCTCGGGAAAGAGCACATTGCTGCGCTGTATCAACGGTTTGGAACGCTTCCAGTCCGGTGACGTATTTGTTGACGGTATCAGTGTTCGCGCCTGCAAGGATTTACCAAAGCTTCGGCTCAATATCGGGATGGTCTTCCAGCATTTTGAATTGTACCCGCATATGACCGTGCTCGAAAATATCACTCTCGCGCCGATCAAGGCGAAAGGCCTGACAAAGCATCGGGCCGAGGAACTCGCGCGGCACTATCTTGATCGGGTAGGAATCCTTGACCAAGCTGACAAGTACCCGGGTCGGCTCTCGGGCGGCCAGCAGCAGCGGGCAGCGATTGCGCGATCGCTGGCGCTGGAGCCCAAAGTGATGATGTTCGACGAGCCGACCTCGGCGCTGGACCCCGAAATGATCTCCGAGGTGTTGCAGGTGATGCTCGATCTCGCGCGCGACGGCATGACGATGCTGGTCGTCACGCATGAAATGGGATTTGCCCGCGAGGTTGCTGACCAGATGATCTTCATGGATCGCGGTCGCATCGTCGAGCAGTCTGGCGTAGAGATTTTCTTTGGCGCGCCAAAGGCGGAACGGACCAAGGAATTTCTCAATAAGATTCTAGTGAGGTTTTGATTTTCCAAGTCTTCTCACCGGGGGTGACACGGCTGCCGTCTGTGCGCTGGAAAAATTTACCGCGCGGGCTTCGATCTGAGGGACTCGCGACATGCCGAGGAATAGACCGTAGGCGTGCCGATCGAGGTGCCGGGGCTTGTCGGGACATTGCCGAGTTCGGTTGGTCGAGCGACTTGAGGGAGCGGGCTTCGTACCCAGAGGAGGC
>JBMOJG010000394.1:0-3872 GCA_049316925.1 Alsobacter sp.
TTTAGAAATTTGGCGCGCCCGGAACGATTCGAACGTCCGACCCTCAGATTCGTAGTCTGATGCTCTATCCAGCTGAGCTACGGGCGCCTGTGGGGAGCGGCGTCAGCCGTGTCCCTGCACGGCGGGTCGTTTAGCCGCTCCTCAGGGGGAATGCAATCCCCTTCGCCGGCGCGGGTGCAAAAGCCGGGTCAGGCCGGCGGAGCGGCGCTGTCCGGCAGGGTGATGCGGAAGCGGGCGCCGGGACCTTCCGCGAGCAGCACGATGCTGCCGCCATGGGCGCGCAGCAGCTCGGCGGCGATCGCCAGGCCGAGGCCGGTGCCGCCCGGCCGGCTCGAGCCCTGGAAGGCCTGGAACAGCCGCTCGCGCACCTGCGGCGGGATGCCCGGGCCGTTGTCCGAGCTGGTGATGGTGACGCCGCCTTGCTCGCGCCGTGCGGCGATGCCGAGGATGCGGGCGGCGCCCGGCGCGCCATCCGCTCCGGCCTGCTCCAGCGCCTGCACGGCGTTGCGGCCGAGATTGGCGAGGACGCGCGCGAGATGCTCGGGATCGACGTCGACCTCGAGATCGGGCGGGATGTCGACCACGAGCGTAACCGGCCCATCGTCCCACAGGCCGAGACTGTCGCGCAGTTCCTCGGCCAGCGGCGCGAGGCGGATGATGCGGCGGGCCGGCGGCCGCTCCGCTGCGCGGCCATACGCCAGGGTTGCCTGGCAGAAGCCGATGGCCCGGTCGAGCGCAGCGATGAGCTTGGGGGCGAGGCGCTGCACCGCCGGATCGCTGAGCGCCGACAGGCGGTCAGAGAAGAGCTGGGCCGAGGCCAGCATGTTGCGCAGGTCGTGGTTGATCTTCGACACCGCGAGCCCGAGATCGGCGAGGTGCTTCTTCTGCCGCAGCTCGCCCGACAGCACCGCCTCCATCTTGGCCAGTGCCAACTCGGCGAGGCCGATCTCGTCGCGGCGTCCGGAGGGTCGGATCACCCGGCGGTCGTCCTCCGGGTCCTGCTCGAAGGCGACGATGTGGTCGGTAAGGCGGCGCACCGGGGTGACGATCATGCGCAGCAGCGCGACATAGACCAGGCCGGCGGTGACGCCGGAGATGATCAGCGACAGCAGCAGGATGTTGGCCGAGAACGCCAGCATGGCGGCACGCAGCGGCGCCTCGTCGAGAACGATCTCGACGAACTCGACACCCTCCATGCCCGCGCCGACGACGCGGATCGACCGGTCTCCGCCCCACAGCAGCGAGCCGAAGGCGTCCAGCACCAGCTCCGCCCCGCCGGCGGTGCGCAGGTCAACATCATGGGCGACGCCGCGCGGCATCTCGCTCACCGCGAGCAGGCGCCGGGCGCCGCCGGAGCGCACAGCGACCATGTCGGCGCCGACCTGGGCGAGCAGGCGCTCCTGCAGCGGCCGCGGCACGGCGCCTGCCGGCGCGGCATCCAGCACCAGGGCGGCGATGCGGGCGGCGGCGATGCGGTCGTTCAGCCAGTTGCGACGGAAGTTGGCGATCGACGGCACATAGATCAGCACCTCGGCGAGCATGACGAAGCCGACGGTGAGCAGCAGCAGGCGGCCGGACAGGCCGGGCCGGCGCAGGAGCCGCGGGCCGGCGTCGGGGGCCGCTGCTCCCGGAGCCGGATCCGGCGGGGGTCGGACAGGCGCCTGCATCCGCTCAGCCCGGCAGCCGCGGCACGAATGGCAGCAGCTGCAAAGTCCGCCGCGCCAGGTGAAAGACGGCAAGGCCGCATGCCCCGGCCGCGACCGCGAGCCCCGCGGCGGCGCCATCAAAGACGCACAGACCCGGGGTCAGGAATTCGGGCGGCATGGCATGCTCGGCGTCACCGTTTCGCCGCCAGG
Organism: Alsobacter sp.; assembly: GCA_049316925.1. Taxonomy (GTDB): domain Bacteria; phylum Pseudomonadota; class Alphaproteobacteria; order Rhizobiales; family Beijerinckiaceae; genus Alsobacter. The sequence goes on from JBMOJG010000394.1 coordinate 1,857, forward strand.
AAGCGGCGCACAAACACGGGGAGCAGTGACAGCGCGCCCAGCGCCCCGAAGGCGGCAAGGATCTCAGGCGTGAAGATGGACTGCAAGGTCAGCTCGAAGCGGCAATCGGCCTGTCCGGAGGCGAGACAGCCCTCGTGCAGCGTCTTTTGAGCCCGCACGGCGCTGTCGAGCCCTGCCCCGGCGATCGCCATGGTGAACGTGGCCGGCAGGATCCCGATCGCCGTGGTCACCAGGAAGGTGCGCAGCGGCACGCCGACCAGCGCCGGGGCGATGTTGACGAGAAAGAACGGGAACAGTGGCACGAAACGAAGGAACAGCATGTAGTTGGCGGCATCGCGGCGCAATCCGGCGGAAATGCGTTCCAGCCGGGGGCCGCCGCGCGCCGCCAGCCAGGTTCCGAGCGTGGTGCGGGCGATGAGAAATACCACGCAGGCGCCGGCCGTGGCCGCCACCGCAGCCGCCGCGGCACCGATCATCCAGCCGAACAGCAGCCCGCCCAGCATCGTCATCATGGCGGCGCCGGGCATTGAGAGCGACACACCGGCGGCGAACACGACCGCATAGACGACCAGGGCGCGCGGCATATGGGCGTCGACCTGGGCCCGCAACCAGTCATAGCGTTGCAGGAATGCCTCCGGCGACAGGGCGCCACGGATGACAAGGACAGCCACGACGATCAGCACGGCGACAAACAGGCCCGTCGCGATGCGATGGGTCCTTCCGCCCGGCGGCCGACCTGCCTTGTCGCTTGCGACGTCCTGTTCCAACCGCACCATCCTGACCGCCATTGCGGCGGGCACGCTATCGCGCCCGTGTGCCGGTTGCACGAAGCTTCGGCCACTCCGGGACTGTCATCACCGCGTTGACTTTCCGAGGAGGTTCCGTCATAAGCCCGCGAGCTTTCGAGCGCTCTCGAACACTGTCCGAAGGATGCGCCGGTGGATTGACCGCCGGTTTTGTTTTTTGGAGCCCCATTTGGCCGCGGGCCCCGCATCGTGGCGGCCCCGACTGGAGACACGCCCGTGAAACGGACCTATCAGCCCAGCAAGCTCGTGCGCAAGCGCCGCCATGGTTTCCGCGCGCGCATGGCCACCAAGGGCGGCCAGAAGGTGATCGCGGCCCGCCGCGCCCGCGGCCGCAAGCGCCTGTCGGCGTGAGGCCACGCCAGCGCCGCGTGCCATGACCGACCCGTCGCAGCCGCCGCGCAAGCCGGGTCATCTCACAAAGCGTGCCGAATTTGTCGCGGTGGCCAAGGGGCGCCGCTCCAGCACGCCGAGGCTGACCCTGCAGGCACGCGAACGGCCGGCCGGCTCGACCGGGGCGGCCGACAATGTGCGATTCGGGCTCACCGTGAGCCGCAAGGTCGGGACCGCAACGGAACGAAACCGGGTGAAGCGCAGGTTGCGCTCTGCCCTTTCGGTGCTTCCCGTCGATGTCGGAACGGGCGGCTGGGATTATGTGGTGGTCGCCCGCCGCGACATTCTGGCCGCGCCGTTCCCGACCCTGTGCGCCGACCTCGCCGAGTCGCTGCGGGGCGTGCATCGCGCCCGCCGCGTCCCTGCACGGCCGGGTTCCATGGCAGGTCCTGCCCAGTCCACGGCGCGGCCCTCTCCAGGGCCCGTCCCCTCGCCGCCCCGCCCCGCGCCCGTCGAAGAGCCCCGCTGAGCCATGCAGGACAACAAGAACTTCTTCCTGGCAATCGCCCTGTCGCTGGCGGTGCTCATCGGCTGGAACTACTATTTCGGCGTGCCGCAGATGGAGAAGCAGCGCCAGCAGGCGCAGCAGGCGCAGCAAGCGCCGCAGGGGTCTGCCCCGTCCGGCGCGGCTCCGGTGCCGGGAGCCCCCGCTGCAGACGGTGTGACGGCACTTGCAGCAACACGCGATGCCGCGCTGGCCGCGTCGCCGCGCATCGCGATCGACAGCACCAAGCTGCGCGGTTCGATCGCGCTGCGGGGAGCCGACATCGATGACATCTCGTTGAAGGACTATCGCGAGACCGTCGACCCGAAGAGCCCG
>JBMOJG010000395.1:0-3859 GCA_049316925.1 Alsobacter sp.
CAACCTCATTCCGCTCGCCTATCAGTATCCGGGCAGCACATTTATCGGGCTCGACCTCAGCGCCACGGCCATTGCGGCCGCCGATGCCACCGTCAACCGCCTGGCGCTGCCCAACATCCGGTTCATGCATGGTGATCTCGTCGACTTCGCCGGCGACGGTGCCCCGTTCGACTATGTTATCGCCCATGGGGTCTATTCGTGGGTACCCGAGGCGGCGCGGGACCGCATCATGGGCATCATGGGCGAATGGCTTGCGCCGGACGGCATTGGCTTCGTCAGCTACAACTGCCTGCCACGCAGCCATCTGCGGTCGATCGGCCGGGACCTGATGCGCTTCCACGTGCGCGCCATGACCGATCCGCTGAAGCAGATGCAGCAGGCGCGCGGCATCCTCGACCTGGTCGCCACCGCGGCGCTCGAGGCCAATGACCGCGACATTTTTTCCTATGTTCTGAAGGACCAGCTCGAGAGCCTTGCGACAAAGCCCGATGCCGTGCTGTTCCACGATGACCTCGCGACCTTCTCGACACCGTTCCTGTTCCATCAGGTTGCCGAAGCCGCGGCTCGGCACGGGCTGCAGTATCTGGACGAGGCCCGCTCGACGACCAGCGAGGAGGTGCCGGAGGCGGCACGCGAATTCCTCGAGTCCCTCCCGGCCTCAGCCGTGGTGGCGCGCGAACAGTACCGCGACTTCATCCTCGGCCGGGGCTTTCGGGACTCGCTGTTCTGCCGGGCGGACAGGGCCCTCAACCGGGACGGCGATCCGGCAGCCCTGACCCGGTGCGTTGTGGGTGCGGAGATCGTACCGCTCGACGCGCCCATCGACCCCGCGGTCCCAGGCCAAGTCGCGTTCACGGTCCGCGAAGGACAGGTACTCACCACCGACCATGCCCTCACCAAGGCCGCCTTGCTGCACCTTCAGCAGGTATTTCCGTCCTATGTGCCGTTCGGCGCACTTGCCGCCGCGGCGCTGGCGCGGCTCGGTGCCGCCGCGCCCGATGCCGGCTCCGCCGACGACGAGATCGGCGCCATGGCGGTCGCGCTGCTGCGCGCATCGCGGGTGCGCGCCGTGAACCTCCGATTGCGTCCTCCAGCCTACGCCACCGCGGTCAGCGCCCGTCCGGTGGCCAGCCTGCATGCGCGGGACCAGGCCGAACGCGGCGTGCTGGTGACCACCATGACGCACGGGGCGGTGAAGTTCGAGGACCCGCTGGTGCGCCGGCTGCTCTTGCTGCTGGATGGAACCCGCGATCTTGAGGCCATCACCTCTGCCCTTGCGGCCGGCGCACCGGACGGTTCGCAGATCACGCCGGAGATGGTCGCCGCGCATTTGCAATTCCTGTGCATGGCGGCGTTGCTGGTGGGATGAGCCGCCGATTGTGCGCGACGGCACCCGCGCCTAGGATCCCGGCGTCTGGTCCGGGCCGGGGCCAGCGGAGCGGCGCCGATGAAGGACACCTACAGGCGTGCGCGGGAGGTCCTGAGCGAGACCGACTGCCTCGCCGAGCTGATGCGGCTGCGGTATGGCGGCACCTCCGCGCCGTGCCCCGCATGCGGCCGCATGGGCGGCTTTACCGCCGTGCCACGGCTGCGGTCATTTACCTGCGCCGGCTGCGGCCATGCGCTGCGTCCCTGCGCCGGCACCGTGCTGGACGCGCCACGCACCGCCCTTCCCGATTGGTTCCTTGCCGCCGCGCTGCATGCGCATGACCCGGCACGGACGTCACGGGCCCTGCAGCAGCAGGCCGGCCTCCCCAAGGCCACGGCCGACCGCATGGCAGGCGAACTGAAAGCGCTTGCCACCCCGGGGGCCCCTTCTTCCGGATGGATCCCGGCGCTTGCGGCCTTTGTCAGCCAGCGCGCGCCGGATTTTGTTGCGGCAGCGTCGAAGACCTCGCCACCCACTGCCATCACAGCGGCTTCAGCCAGCGCCACCTCCCCTCCCACTGACCCGACTGCGTCTGCTGCGGCGATCACGCCCCCGTCGCGCCGGCTCCGGGTGGTGGTCCTCGGCGTGCTCGGCCTCGCATCGACGGGTGCCGCCGGCGTCTACCTCCTGCAGGAGCCGGCACCCGTCCCTGTCGCGGTTGTCGAAGCAGAGGACGACACCCGTTTCGCCCCGGAGCTGTCGGCGGCCGCCCCGCGTCCGTCGCTGGAACTGGCAGCGGTCGAGGAAGAGGTGGCCGTTGCAAAGGCGGTGGTCGAAGCCGTGATTGCGGCCGAAAAGCCGGCTCCGGCACCCGCGCCGCAAGCGCCACAGGCGGTGCGCCCACCGCCGGCGACCACGGCGCCCGACCGTCCCTTCAGCGGCCCTGTCATCCAGAGCACCGGCGACCCGAACGAGCTGATCACCTTCGGCCGGCTCAGGGTCCGCCGTCACCTGGTCGAGCTGATCGTGCGCGCCAGCCGGGTGGTCGGGGCCGATCCGACCCTGCTGATGGCGATTGCCGACAAGGAATCGAGCTTCTCGACGGCGGTGAAGGCCCAGACCTCGTCGGCCACCGGCCTCTACCAGTTCATCGACCAGACATGGCTCGGTGTCGTGAATGAGTTCGGCAGCAAGCACGGGCTGCAGCAGGAGGCCAGGTTGATCGTTCGCGCATCGCGTGGTTTCACCATCGCCGATCCGACCGAACGCGCCCGGATCCTGGATCTCAGGCGCGAGCCCTATCTGGCGGCGCTGATGGCGGCCGAGATGCTGAAGAAGGACACGCTGCGGATCGAGCAGCGGCTGCGCCGCCACCTCTCGGCCGGTGAGATCTACCTCATCCACTTCCTCGGCCCCGACGCGGCGCAGCAGCTGATGAACGCCATCGACAGCAGCCCGACATCCGTCGCGGCGCTGCACTTCCCCAAGCCGGCCGAGGCCAACAAGTCGATCTTCTATGCCAATGACCGCGGCAAGTCCGTGTCCGAGATCCGCGCCGATTTCGACAAGATGATGGGACAGCGCCTCGACAAGTTCCGCGAGGTCCGCCGCGTCAACACCTCGACGCCAGCCGTTCCAACCCGATAGGCGAGGAGCCGAGGTTGCAGGTGACACGACGCCGCGCGGCAGGCCACACTGCGGGCGGCCACCGGCGGGCCGCAGGAGAAGCTGTCATGAGACGCAACCGTTTCGAGCAGGTCGACGAACCGCAGTCCGACGCCATTACCCTGATACTCGTGCGGCGTGAGGGCGAGACGTTCGGCACGGTGACGTGCCCCTCCCAGCTCACCGGGATGCGGCTGCCCGAGGGCGCCAGCAGCGACGAGATGGGCGGGATCGAGGCGTTCCGCTCAGCCATCCGCCTCGCCAATGAGATGAAGGCCCCGATCGTCGTGATCGACGCCGAGGGCGGCTGGATGGCGGAGTGGGGCGACCTCTACCGCGACGTCTGAGCGTCCCACGACGTCCGGGAGCCCAGCCTCACGGGCTCAACCGGAAGTATTTGACCGCAACCTCGAAGGCTGCGTCGGGTGCGCGCGCCTCCCCCGCCAGCAGCGGGAAGAGTGCATCGGCGGGGAGCGGCGTCTTGGTGGCGAGCAGCGCCAGCGGCTTGGGCGTCGCCACCATCAGCACCATCTGGGGTTGCGGTTCCTGCGCCGCCGGCCGCTTCAGCCGCATGGCGACGCTCGTCTTCACGCTGTCGGTGCGGGCATAGTCGGCGAGGCTGTAGACATAGCCGTCGTCCGACACCAGCAGGATCTCCACGTGCCGTCCGCCCGCGTTCTCGACGCTGGCCGTGAAGGTCTCGCCATCCTTCATGCTGAAGGCGCCAATCGACATGCGCGGGCCCTGCGGACCGGTGACGCCGACCTTGCGCAGGAAGCTGACGGCCGGGCACTGGGCATCGGTGACGAGGCGCAGCGCGATCTG
>JBMOJG010000396.1:0-3855 GCA_049316925.1 Alsobacter sp.
CATTGCGCGGACCGTGAGGGCGCTTGTGGCGGACATCCTCAGCCAGGAGTTCATTGTCGGCCAGCGCGCCAAGGGGCTGCTGGACGGAGGCATATTCCGGCATGTCGTGAAGAACGCCGCTCCGACCGCGCTGGCAGTGATGGGGCTGCAGCTCGGCTACCTGCTCGGCGGCTCTATCTTGATCGAAACGGTGTTCTCCTGGCCGGGAACGGGCTTTCTGCTTGGCCAGGCCATCTTCCAGCGCGACCTTCCGCTCCTGCAGGGGACCATCCTCGTGTTGGCCATGTTCTTCGTTGGCCTCAATCTTATCGTCGACGTGGTGCAGACCATGCTTGATCCGCGCGTGCAGAGGTCCTGAGACATGACTGCCGTAACCCTCGGAGCCATCGCCAAGGTCGAGAAATCGCCCGGCTACTGGTCCGGCGTGGTGCGCCGTATCGCCCGCGACCCCGTCGCCATGTTTGCACTGTGCGTGATTGTCGCGATGATCCTGATGGCGATCTTCGCGCCGTGGATTGCACCAGCCGATCCCTATCGCGGTCAGATGCTGCGCCGTTTGCGCCCCATCGGCACGGCGGGCTTTCCGCTCGGAACCGACGAGCTCGGCCGCGACATGCTCACCCGGCTGATCTATGGCGCGCGCCTGTCGCTGATGATGGGCGTGACGCCGGTGATCATCGCGTTCTTCATCGGCTCGGCCATCGGCATCACCGCAGGCTATGTCGGAGGCAAGCTCAATTCGGCCCTCATGCGCACCATCGACGTGTTCTTCGCCTTTCCCTCGGTGCTGCTGGCGATTGCGCTCTCCGGTGCGCTGGGGGCTGGGATCTTCAACGGCCTTCTGTCGCTCACCATCGTGTTCATCCCGCCCATTGCCCGCATCGCCGAGAGCGTCACCACCGCCGTGCGCAAGATCGAGTATGTCGAGGCGGCGCGGGCTTCGGGAGCTTCCGGGTTCACCATCGTGCGGGTGCACGTACTGGGCAACGTGATCGGCCCGATCTTTGTCTATGCGACAGGCCTGATTTCCGTCTCGCTGATCCTCGCCTCGGGCCTGTCCTTCCTCGGCCTAGGCGTCAAGCCGCCGGAACCGGAATGGGGGTTGATGCTCAACACCCTGCGTAACGCGATCTACGTGCAGCCCTGGGTGGCCGCTCTGCCGGGCCTGATGATCTTCATCACATCGATTTCCTTCAATCTGCTCTCGGACGGCCTGCGCTCGGCCATGGACCTCAAGGCATGAGTGCACCGCTTCTTTCGGTCAGCGGGCTGACCAAGCATTTTCCGCTGAAAGGTGGCCTGTTCGGCCGCAGCACCGGCACCGTGCGGGCGGTCGACGGCATCACCTTCGATGTCGCCGAGGGTGAGACGCTCGGCATCGTGGGCGAAAGCGGCTGCGGCAAGTCCACGACCGCGCGGCTTCTGGTCGATCTGATCACCCCGGACAGCGGCTCGATCCGGCTCGGCGGCAAGGAGATTGGCCCCACCCTGTCGGTGCGTGACCTGCGCCGCCAGGTTCAGATGGTGTTTCAGGACAGCTACGCCTCGCTCAATCCGCGTCTGACCATGGAAGACGCCATCTCGTTTGGCCCGATGGTCGGCGGCATGGCTAGCAACAAGGCCGTCGCCCTTGCGCGCGACCTGCTTGCGCGTGTCGGGCTCGATCCGGCTCGGTTTGCTGGGCGCTATCCGCATGAGTTGTCAGGCGGCCAGCGCCAGCGCGTCAACATCGCCCGTGCGCTCGCCTTTTCGCCCAAGATCGTGGTGCTGGACGAGGCCGTGTCAGCGCTCGACAAGTCCGTCGAGGCTCAGGTCCTCAACCTTCTGGCGGATCTGAAGGCCGAGCTGGGGCTGACCTACATTTTCATCTCCCATGACCTCAATGTGGTCCGCTACATGAGCGACCGCGTGATGGTGATGTATCTCGGCCAGGTGGCGGAGATCGGCCCGGTGGAGGCCCTTTATGCAGCGCCTGCGCATCCCTATTCGCGGGCCTTGCTCGCTGCGATGCCGTCGATGGACCCCGACCGGCGCACCATGGAAGCGCCGCTGGCGGGCGACCCGCCGAACCCGATCAATCCGCCGCCGGGTTGTCGCTTTCATACCCGCTGCAGACAGGCGGACACCGTCTGTTCGGGGGGTGATCCCGGCCTCCATGCCATGCCCGAGGCCGGACATCTGGCGGCCTGCCACATCCATATTCCCGGGTCTGGCCATCGCGACGCCACGAGCCGCGCGGGGGTGACGGGATGAGTGCGCCACTGGTCGAACTCGACAACCTGACGGTTCGTTTCCATGGCGAGCGCACGGTCCATGCCGTCAACGGCGTCAGCTTCACTCTGAAGGCCAGCGAGACGCTTGGCATTCTTGGCGAAAGCGGTTCGGGCAAGAGCGTGACGCTCAAGACCTTGCTGCGCCTGTTGCCGGAGAATCGGACCGAGCTCGGCGGCGGCGTGCGCGTTGACGGCACCGATGTCCTCAAGCTCGAGGGTAGGGCGCTTGCCGATCACCGCGGGGGTACGGCCTCGATGATCTTCCAGGATCCGATGCTGGCACTTGATCCCGTCTACACCATCGGCGAGCAGATCGCCGAAGCGGTCATCCGGCATGAGGGCGTGTCCTCGGCCGAGGGCATGGAGCGCGCCCTCGAGATGCTGACGCGAGTGCGAATTCCCTCGCCGGAGCGGCGGCTCAAGGCCTATCCCCACGAAATGTCCGGCGGCATGCGCCAGCGGGCCATGATCGCGCTGGCGCTGGCGTGCCGTCCGAAGCTGCTGCTGGCCGATGAGCCGACCACAGCGCTTGATGCGACGGTGCAGATCCAGATCCTGGTTCTGCTGCGCGACCTGCAGCGCGAGTTCGGCATGGGCATGATCTTCGTCACCCACGACATCGGTGTCGCGGTCGAGGTCTCTGACCGTGTTGCCGTGATGTATGCCGGAGAGATTGTCGAGACCGGCAGCGTGCGTGACCTGATCCGCGATCCGCGCCACCCCTATACCAAGGGCCTTCTCGCCGCGAACCTTCACGGCGCGGTGAAGGGCGCGCGTCTGCATGCGATCCCCGGCGCGCCGCCCGCGTTGGCGGAGGTGCCGAAAGCGTGCTCTTTCGCGCCGCGTTGCCCGGTCAAGGTGTCGGGCTGCGACATCACCAGGCCGCCCTCGGTCTCGCTTGGCGAGTCGCGGCAGGTTCGCTGCATTCTGGCCGCCCCTGCGCCCTGAGCATGAGACGGCTCTGTCAGAGGAAAGACGGCTTGAGGCTGGTGCAGGCGCCGGTAGCCTTGTTCGCATGAACCGCCCGCATCTTCCGCTATTTCAAGACCTCATACCAAACCCAATGAGGAGTGACTCGTTGGGGACTCCCGAAGTAGCAAACATGTGGCTCATTGGGTGGCGAACGGAGGGATGTTCGCCATGCCGATTGCGCTGAGAACGGATTTTGACGCTGCTACCTGCCGCCGGGCGGCAAAGGGACCCCGGGGCATCCACACATGGAGCCTCCGGCGCATGTTGCTGACCTCGCTGACGAATCAGCGACACTCGATCAACGAACATCATCGAAAGTGATTCAGACCCCAACAATGGCTCTGCTACTTCTGACTGTGAAGCGGTGATACTCGGCGGCGAACTCCTGCAGCCGGTCGGGGTGGAGCAGGTGGGTGCGAAGGCCAGACAAGACACTCTCTTCCAGATCTCGCCTTCCGGACCCAGGCGCGTCGCCAACGCATCAGCGCTGCAGAAGCCAAGTGGTCATGTTTGAGAAGCGTGTGGGCTGCGTGTCCAGCCTGAACCTGTCGTCCACACGGGCGTCAGCTTCGCACGGATGCTGGACGCAACGCGTTGGAGTGTGGCCTAG
>JBMOJG010000397.1:0-3841 GCA_049316925.1 Alsobacter sp.
GTCGTCGAGCGGGCGCTGGCCTCCGGCCGCCCCCTGCCATGGCTGGCCGTGCGTCTGCCGCTGCTCCTCGTCATGGGGGCCGTCATTGTCGCCTTGCTGGCTGTGCCGGCCGTGCTGACCATGCAGTTCCTCGCCGATTCCAACCGCCCGACCATCGCGTATGGCGTGGCGGCCATGAACTCGCTGCCACCCTCCAGCCTGGTGACCCTGCTCGCCCCCAACATCTTCGGCACGCTCAACCACACCTATGACTATTGGGGTCCGATGTGGGACACGCTGCCCGAGGGCACCTACACCGACCGCGCCGTCAACTACCTGTTTGCCGGCACCCTGCCCGTCGTCGTCATCCTCTGGCAGGGCGTCGCCCGCGGCCGGCTGTTCGACCGGCCGGTGCGCTACTTCGTGCTGCTGGGGCTTGCCGCCACCGTCTATGCGCTGGGCCGCTACACGCCGGTGTTCGAGTGGCTGTTCGACCACGTGCCCGGCATCGCCCTCTACCGGCGGCCGGCCGACGCCACTTTCCTGATCAACATCGCGCTGGCGGTCTGCGCCGGCTACTGCCTGCACGCCTATGTGGTGGGCGCTGGCGATGGTCTTGGCCGGCGCTGGCTGGCCATGCTGCGCACGGGCTGTGCCGTGGCGGTCCCAGCGGCGCTGGTGGCCTCCGGCGTCGTCTTCTCGGTCAAAGGGGGCCACGGCATGGAGGCGGTGCTGCAGACCGGCCTCTTCCTCGGCCTCGCCGCGCTGGCGCTGACACTGCTGGTGCCCCAGTCGGGCCCGCGGCCCCGCGCCGCCGCCGCCGCGGTGCTGGCCGGCCTCACCGGCGCCGAGCTGGTCTGGCGCAACGCCGCCTCGGCGCTCAATGCCGAGCCGGCCGGGCGCTATGCCGTCTACCAGACCCTGTCGCCGTCTGATTTCGCCGGCCTCAACGTGTTGAAGCGCGAGCTCGATGCCCGCCATGCCCGGGGCGAGCGTCCCCGCGTCGAGATCCTGGGGCTCGCCGGTGCCTGGCAGAACGCCTCGATGGTGCTGGGGATCGAGGATACCGTCGGCTACAATGCGCTGCGCATCGCCGGCTACGAGAAGATGGTGGGCCCCGGCGAGAACGCCGTCGAGCTGCGCCTGCGCCAGTTCCCCGGCACGTTCCGCGGCTATCGCTGCCACCTCGCCTCGCTGCTCGGGCTCGAATACCTCGTGCTCGACCGGCCGGCCGAGAAGCTGCCGCGGCATTTCCCGCGGCTCGGCCAGGCGACGCTGCTGCATGCATCAGACACGATGTGGATCTACCGCCTCGCCCCGGCCGCGCCGCGGGCCTATGTGGCGACGCGGCTGCGTCCGGTGGTCACAGAGGACGTGCTGGCCGAGGAGGAGTTGCCCGAGTTCGATCGTGGCATCGAGGCGCTCGTCGACCAGTCCGACGTCGCCCAGCTCGACACGGACCTCGTGACGGTCGACCCGTCTGCCGACATCGCGCCGGCAGCCTCGACGGTGAAGATCCTGTCCTACCGGCGCAATTCCGTCGTGCTCGACGTCGTCACCGACCGCCGGGGCGTGCTCGTGCTGCACGATCTCTACTATCCGGGCTGGGACGTCAGCGTCGACGGCGAGGAGCGGACGGTCCTGCGCATGAACCTGCTGTTTCGCGGCGTCGAGGTGCCGGCCGGCACGCATCGCGTCACCTTCACATTCAGGCCGCTTTCCGCGGACAATCTGATCGCCGCCGCCACCGACCTCGTCAACCGGCCGGGTGCCGCCGAGAGCGCCACGCCTTGACGCAAGGCGCCGCCTGGCGCAGGACGACCACATGCTCGGATCCCTTCTCACCACACGGACCGACGCCGCCCGCATGCTGGCGGCCGCCAGTCTTGCACTGATGCTGGCGGCCTCGTCGGCTGTCGCGCAGATCACCGAACCCTCGTCGACCCCGACACCGGCGGTGCCGTCGGTCCTGGCGCCGTCGACGCCGCAGAGCCCGGCAGCCCCCGCCACCCCGGCCCCGGCGAGACCGTTCTCGGCCATGCCGGCGCCGGTACAGCGCGACGGTGGCCAGCTGTTCCTCAGCGCAGCACTCGGCAGCTCCGGACCGGCCATCCGGCAGGGGCTCGTCTGGCGGGTGTTCCAGGACACGCAGGATGGTGCACCTCCGCGTCTCGTGCAGGAATCCGACGCCTCGGCGCCAAGTTTCATCCTCGAGCCCGGTGACTACATGGTGCATGTCGCCTTCGGACTCGCCAGCGCCGCCAAGCGCGTACGCATGGGCGGTGCGCCGACCCATGACAGCCTGGCCATTAATGCCGGCGGCCTGGTGCTGGGAGGCGTGATCGGCGACACGCTGATTCCCGCCGAGAAGCTGCGGTTCAACATCTACGTGCCGATCGGCAACGACCCCGAGGGCAGGGTCGTCGTCGAGAACGCCAACGCCGGAATGCTGGTGCGCCTGCCGGAGGGCAGCTACCGCGTTGTCTCCACCTATGGCGACAGCAACGCCATCGCGTCGGCGGACCTCAAGGTCGAGACCGGACAGGTGCTCGAGGCCGTCATGCGCCACAAGGCCGCCACGGTGACGCTCAAGCTTGTCGTCGCACCCGGCACCGAGGCGCTGGCCAACACCGCCTTCAGCGTACTGACGCCCGGCGGCGACACGATCCGCGAGGCCATCGGCGCTTTCCCGGCCATGACGCTGGCGGAGGGCGAATACGTCGCGATCGCCCGCAACAGCGGCAAGGTCTACACGCAGGAGTTCCGCGTCCGCTCGGGCAGCGACCGCGACATCGAGGTTCTGGCCAAATAGGCTGAAGGAATCCATTCCGCCGGAGCGCGCGATGCTGTTCACCTTCCTGGGCACGGGCTGCCCGGTCCCCTCCCCGGTGCGGGCAGGCCCCGCACATTGCGTGTCCGCCGGCGATGCTCTCGTTCTGGTCGACTGCGGCTCCGGCGTCGCCCAGCGCCTGGTGGCGGCAGGACGCCGCGGCGCCGATGTCGACGCGCTCATCGTCACCCACTACCACTCCGACCATGTCGCCGATTTCTGGACCCTGGTGGTGTCGAGCTGGCACCAGGGCCGGGCTCGCCCCTGGCAGGTCTATGCCCCGCCCGCAGCGATCCGCCATTTCGAGGCGCAAATCGCCGCCTATGCGGACGAGATCGCCCTGCGGATGACACATGAGCGCCGGCCGTCCACGGCTGGGCTCGAGATCGCTTTCCATGAGCTCGCTGCCGGACCGGTGGCCCAGTTCGGCCCGCTGGCTGTCACCGCCTTTCCGGTCGACCACCGTCCGGTCGCCCCCGCCTACGGGCTGGTGTTGGAGGCGGACCGCCGGCGCATCGTCTTTTCCGGCGACACGGCCCCGGTGGCCACTCTGGCACGGGCGGCGCAGGGCGCCGACCTGCTGGTGCAGGAGGTGTTCGTCGATGCCGAGATGGTCCCGGTGGCGGGAGTGCGCAGTGCCGAGACGGTGGCGGCGGTGCGCGGCTACCACACCACGCCGACCCAGGCCGCGGACCTTGCCCGCGACGCCGGCGTCGCCGCAGTGGCGCTGACCCACATCGTCCCGCCTGCCGCCAACCGGCTGGCGCTGATGCAGGCCGTGCGGGCCGGATTTGCCGGCCCCGTCATCATCGGCGAGGACCTGATGGGCGTCGACGTTGCCACCCGCACGGTCGCCTGCCGCGACGTTGTCATCGGCTACTGAGCACCGGAACTCCGAAACGCCCCAGCGGTTGATCCAGATCGTCGCGATCCCCGCACGCAGGGCGCATCCTGCTGCTGCGGCGGTGTCCGGCCGCACGGGAGACCGCCATGATTCGCCTGATTCCCCCGCTGATCGCCGTGCTGCTCGGC
>JBMOJG010000398.1:0-3840 GCA_049316925.1 Alsobacter sp.
GATTCGGCCCTGTTCGATGCCATCACGCCGATGCCGGCCGCCACGGTGGCACAGGACGGCGTCGCGGCGCTGCGGCGCGGTGACCGGGTCGTGGTGTCGGGGCTGAAGAACCGGATTCTCGCCGGGCTCTCGCCGCTCATGCCGCGCGGTCTTGTGCTCGCCGCCATCGCGCGGCTGCAGGCCAAGCGCCGCGGCGAGTGAGGCTCAGACCGTCAGGTAGCCGCCATCGACCGGCAGGATCGTGCCGGTGACGAAGCCGGCGCCATCCGACAGCAGATACAGCACGGCACCAGCGACATCCGCGGCCGTGCCCCAGCGCCCCATGGGCGTGCGGGCGAGGATTGCCCCCGAACGGGTGTCGTCCTGCTGAAGCGGGCGTGTCAGCTCGGTGGCGATCCAGCCGGGCGCCACGGCGTTGACGCGGATGCCTTCGGCGGCCCAGGCCGCGGCCAGCGACTTGGTGAGCTGGGCGACACCGCCCTTGGAGGCGGCGTAGCCCGGCGCATAGGCCGAGCCGAAGAAGGACAGCATCGAGGCCATGTTGACGATCGCGCCACCCGCCGCGGCCAGCTTCGGGCGGGCGGCGAGGCACATCCGCATCGTGCCGCCGAGATTGACCGCCACCGTCTTCTCGAAGCCCTCGATGGTGAACTCGGCGCCGTCGCGCAGGATGATGCCCGCGCAGTTGACCAGCGCATCGAGCCGCGGGCAGCGTTCCAGCACCGCCTCGACCAAGGCCTGGTCGGTGACATCGAGCCGCACCGGCGTGATCGCCGGATCCGGCGCGAAGGCCGCAACCTCGGCCTCGGCGACGCCGCCGGCGATGACAGACCAGCCGGCTGCCGCCAGCGCACGGGCGACGCCTTCGCCAATGCCCCTCGTGCCGCCTGTGACGAGGGCGATCTTCATGCCGGATGCTCCCTGAACCATCAGATGACGCTAGCAGCGGCGGTTGGGAGAGACCAGCCGGTGCTGCCGCCGCCCCTACAGAACCTGATCGAGGAACGCGCGCGTCCGGCTTTCGCGCGGCCTCGCGAAGAACTCGGCAGGCGGGCCATGCTCGACGATGACCCCGGCATCGGTGAAGTAGACGTGGTCGCAGACCTCGCGGGCAAAGCCCATCTCGTGGGTCACGAGCATGCAGGTCATGCCCTCGGCGGCAAGCTCGCGGATGGTCACGAGCACCTCCTTCTTGGTCTCGGGGTCGAGCGCCGCCGTGACCTCGTCGAACAGCATGACGATGGGCTGCATGGCCAGCGAGCGCGCGATGGCGACGCGCTGCTGCTGGCCGCCGGAAAGTTCGCCCGGATAGCTGCCAGCCTTCTCCGACAGCCGCACCTTGGCGAGCAGCCGGCGCGCGCGCTCCTCGACCTCGCGCGGATCCTGCCGGAGCACGTGCACCGGGGCCATCATGACGTTCTGCAGCGCGGTCTTGTGCGGGAACAGATTGTACTGCTGGAACACGATCCCGACCTTGCGGCGCAGCGCGATCTTGTCCAGAGCAGGATCGGCGACTGCGATCCCGTCCACCGTGATCGCACCCGACGTCAGCGGCACCAGCGCGTTGATGCAGCGCAGCAGGGTCGACTTGCCCGAGCCCGACGGGCCGATGATGCAGACCGTCTCGCCGCGGCGCACGGTCAGGCTGACGTCCTGCAGCACCGGTACGGCGCCGAAGCGCTTTTCGACGCTGTCCACGATGACGACGGGCGGTCCGAGGGCATGAACGGGCATGGTCATCCCTTGACGGCGAAACGGCGCTCGAGGGACTGGGTCCAGCGCGCGATGGGGTAGCAATAGGCAAAGAAGAGCGCGAGCAACATCAGGTAGAGCGGGATCAGCAGCTCGCTGCGTCCCTCCGCCACGACGGCCGCGCGCGTCAGTGTCAGGCCATCCTGCAGGCCCACGACCGAGACAAGCGTCGTGGCCATCGTGAGGATCGCATAGAGGTTCATCCAGGGCGGGATCATCCGTTTCACCGCCTGCGGGATGATGATCATCCACAGCGTCTGGCGGCGATCGAAGGCGAGGGCCTCGGCCGACTCCCACTGCGCCTGCGGGATGGACTGGATGCCGCCGCGCACGATCTCCGCGACATTGGCCATGACGGGCAGCGCCAGCCCGATCACCGCCTTGATCCAGGCCGGCAGGGGCACCGTCACGCCCAGAACCCGTATCTCGAACGGCAGGATGAGCATCGCGTAGAACAGCAGCACCAGCCACGGGGCGTTGCGGAAGAACTGGGTCGCCACCCATGACAGGCGGCGCACCGCCGGCAGCAGGCTGATCTGGCCGAGCCCGAGCAGGAACCCGGCAGCTGTCCCGAGCGCCATCGACAGGATGCTGACGCCCAGATTGACCAGAAAGCCGCTCATGATCAGCGGAAACCACTTGGCCAGGATGGCCAGCGCACCCGGCCTGCCGGCCGCGGCCGCCTGCGCCTCGGCACTCAGGCATCCCAGCAGCATCGCGGTCACGACGAGCGCCGCCGTCGCCGGTGAAAAGACGGACCGCGGGAGACCGGAGACCGGCCCCCATGGCGTCGGTGCCGGCGGGCGCACTGGCAGCAACACGGGGAGGGACTGCGCGTTTGCGTCGCTCATGGCGTGTAGCCGGGGATGCGCAGCGCCTTTTCCCACCGGTGCATGACCCAGACGAGAACGCCCACGATACAGACGTAGCTGACGAGCAGGACGTTCATCATCTCGCGGACGTTGAACACCTCCGACCAAATCTGGGCGGCGGCATAGAGCAGCTCCGGCACGGCAATCGCATAGGCCAGCGTCGTCGTCTTCACGAGGTTGACCAGGTTGTTGTTCAGCGAGGGCAGGCTGATGCGAAACGCAAGCGGCAGCACGACGTGCCGGTATGCGCCCAGCCGCGAGTAGCCCAGAGACTCCGCCGCCTCGACGGTCGCCGAGGGAACCGCCTCGATCCCGGACCTGAAGATCTCGACGTTGAAAGCGCCCGCAAACAGCGAGAACGAGATGATCGCCCAGCCGACATTGTCGATCAGCGGGGCCGCCTGACCGGTGGGGCCGATCATCGGCAGGAGCCCGCCCACCGCGAAATAGAAGAAGGTGAGCTGCACGAGTGGCGGGGTGTTGCGGAAAAACTGGACGTAGCCCGCGACCAGCATCCGCACCACCCGGGACCGGTGGCCCTGAAGCCACGCCCCCGCAACCCCGATGGCGATGCTCAGCGCAATGCAGACCACCGACAGCCATACCGTCGTCCAAAGCCCCTTGAGGAACCGGCTGCCATCATAGGCGTCGTAGGCGATCGACAGGTTGATCCCGTGCGCGTCGCTCAGCCAGCGGAAAAACTCGGGGACGGCGTCCATTCAGGGGCCGGGCGATCGGCGGCGCCAAGGGGCACCGCCGGAGGCCGGGAGGGCAGAGGTCAGCTGCCCTTCATCTTGCTGTTGGTCTCGATCAGGAACGGGCTCTGCTTGATGTCCCATTTCTTCTCGAGCTCGATCAGCTTGCCGGTCTTGTGCCACTCGGTGGAGACATCCTTCATGAACTTGCCGAAGGCGCTGTCGGTGTCTTCCAGACGCATGCCGATGGCCCAGAGCTGGGGGTCCTCGTTCGGCAGCGGCATCTCGTAGCCTGCCCACTTGGCGTCGCCGCCAGCCAGGGTCGACTCGATCAGGGTGTTGTCGAAGAGGAAGGCGACGCAGTTGCCCCCGGTCAGCGCGTTGAGGGCCTCCGGGACGGCGGGGAACACGACAAGCTCGGGCTGGTAGAGTTGCGCCACGCGCCGGTTGTAATAGGCGCCCTGCACAGCGCAGACCTTCTTGCCCTTCAGGTCGGCCCACCCCTTCAGCCCGGCTGACTT
>JBMOJG010000399.1:0-3838 GCA_049316925.1 Alsobacter sp.
GCGGTTTCGTGATGAACGACCGCTACTGGGACCATGCGGTGCAGAACCTGCCGCCCGGCACAAGGCTGGAGCGGTTCTATACGCACTACACGGCCGGCATCGCCTCGACGCCGAGCCCGGAAGAGCTGGAGGCGTTCCGGCCGTGGGACGAGCGGCTCAAGCTGGCGCGCATCGCCTACAGCGACCGCCATCTGCTGGCGCTCAACCAGGACCAGATCATCGCCGCGCTGATCCACCTGCGCCAGGTGTTCGCCGAATTCCTCAATGCCGAGCAGCCTGACGTGTTCGTCTTCAACTGCATCGCCAGCCAGTTCGCGCATCTGTTCTACGAGATGCTGAAGGAGCGCGGCATCCGCGTGGTGGTGCCGAGCTTTGTCGGCATCGGCGAGCTGATCTACCTCGCCGACAACCCGTTCCTGGACTGCCCGGATGTCTGGGCAACCTATGCGGCGTTCAAGGCGGGCGAGGACCAGCCCGGCGAGGCCGAGGCCGGCTTCGCGCGCCGGTTCTGCGACACGATCACGGCGGGGCGGCCGGCCTACACCAACAACGCCATCTCGACGGAGCAGCGGAAATTCGCGCTGCCGGGGCCGTCCGCGGCCCTCCGCTTTATCACCAACCACATGCGCTACTACCGCACCGATCCGACCCTGCCGGGGCTGGTCGAGCGCCTCATCGCACCGCTCCGGTTGCGGCTGCGCCGGCGGCGGAGCCGGCAGTACATCGGTGGCCCGGCGCTGGCCCAGGACAAGCCGTTCCTGTATTTCCCGCTGCAGTTCGAGCCCGAAATCGCCACGCTGGTGATTTCGGCCGTCGACCAGCGCAGCATCATCGACCTCATCGCCCGGCGCATTCCGATCAGCTGGCGGCTGCTGCTGAAGGAGCACCCGGCCATGGCCGGTCAGCGCGATCCGGCCTTCTACCGCGACGTGCTGGCACGCCATCCGAACGTGGCGTTCATCGACGCGGCGGTGCCGTCGCTGGCGCTGGTCCGCGATGCGCAGGCGGTGTTCACGCTGAACGGGACGGTCGCCATCGAGGCGGCGGCGCTCGGCAAGCCGGTCATCACCCAGGCGCTGTCGCGCTTCGGCGGGCTGGGGCTGATCCCGCGCATGATCGATCCGTTCGCGTTCCCTGCGCTGCTCGACGAGGCGATGGCGGCGCCGCCGCGGCGCCAGGATGTCGAACGCGCGCTCGCCGCTTTTGCACGGCATTGCTATGTGTTTCGCTTCTCCGAGCCGCTGGCGGCACCCGCCGTCCTCGCCGACGACAACATCAGGGCCATGCGCGATGCCATCGTCCAGCATCTCGGGCGCGACTGAGGTCCGGCCGTCAGGGCACGGGCCCGACATCGGGCTTGCGCTGCAGCCGTTCCACCTCGCCCAGCTGATCTGCGAGGCCGACCCGACGCGCGGCATGACCGTGGTGGCGCGTGATGCGGCGCGCTGGGCACCGCTGCTGGCCTGCCGGCCTGACCTCTTGTTCGTCCCGGTCGAGGATCGGGCCGCTGTTCTGGCAAACGCACAGGCGCGCCGGGACCCGTTTACAATGGTGCATGCCGTGCCGTGGAACCGCACGGCGCTGAGGCTGGAGCACGCCGCCTTGCGGGCAGGCGGGCGGGTGACGCTGATCGAGGACGGCGTCGGCTGCTACCGCAAGCCGCAATCACTCACACTGAAGCAGCGGCTGCGGCAACTGGCCTATCGGGTGGTGGACGGCACGCGCTATGCCGAGCACGTCGCCGGGCGGACCGGCGAGCGCAACGTGCGGCTGGTGAGCCTTGTGCCCGACCAGGCGGCCGCCCGACCGAGGCCCGAGACCCTGGATGTGCAGCCCTTCCGCGCCCTGCTGCCGCAGCTCGCGGAGCCGTTTGCGGATTTCGCCCGCTGGCGGGGCCATCCGGTGTTTTTCGACACGAACGACGTCGACAGCGGCTGGCTCAGCCTCGCCGACAAGGTCGCGCTGCTGCGCGAGCTGCTGCCGCAGGGACCGATGGTGTATTTCCGCCATCCCTTCCAGACGACCAGCCTGGTCGGCCATATCGATGGCCTCGTCGACCTCACCGACGAGGCCAGGGGCTGGAACGAGATGGCGACCTTCGTGATCGCCCCGGAGCGGATCGTCTCGGCCTTCTCGAGCGCGGCCATCACGCTGCGGCACCTGTTCGGCCTGCCGGTTGCCCACACCACGCTGCACGGGGCGTTCCTGGCACGGACGGGCGCGCCGGGCTACGCCATCGGGCCCGACATGGCGGGACTGATCGCATGAAGATCCTGCTGCCAACCCTCTACGGCAATCTCGGCGGCTCGACACGGGTGCTGCTGGCCGCAGCCGAGGCGCTGAGGGCCGAGCATGAGGTCCATGTCCGGGCGCCCCGGCCCGAAGCCGACAGCCGGACCGGGCCGGCGCTGCCGGGCGACGCGATCGACACCCCTGCCCGCAAGCTTGCGGCGATGCCTCGCCTGGGCTGGTGTGTGCTGCGCGAGGTGGCGTTCCTGCGGCGCCTGCGGCCGGACCTGATCCACGTCCACGACGAGATCGCACTCTATGTCTGGGGCACGGCCGGACGAATCGCCGGCGTCCCCGTGCTGTGGCACGTCCACATGCGCGAGGGTGTCGGCCGGACGCGGGCGCTGCGCGACAGGCTGAGCAGCGCCAAGCTGTTCATCTCGCGGCACAGTGTCGGCGAAGGCCAGACCAAGCCGCATGCGGTGATCCGCAACCCGGTGACGCCGCCTGCGCTGGCCCTGCACCCGACTGACGGACGGCTGCGGCTGGCCGTGATCGGCACCCTCTCCGACCGCAAGAACCAGGCGCTGGCGGTGGAAACAGTGGCCGCGCTCGCGGCCCGCGGCCGGCCGGCAAGCCTCGACCTTTATGGTGAGAGCCTCGACCGACGGATCGGCGGCCGGCTGCAGGCGCTGGCAACCGAGCACGGCGTCACCCGGAAGGTGCGCCGCCACGGCCACACCCCGCTCGGCGACGCGCTGGCGGCGACCGACGTGCTGCTGGCGCCGTCGACCTACGAGAACCAGCCGCTCATCGTGCTGGAGGCGCTCGCCGCCGGCATCCCGGTGGTGGCGAGCGACATTCCCGCCCATCGCGAGATCGCCGCGCTGCTGAACACGCCGGCCTTGACGCTCTGCCCTGCCGACCCGGACGCCTTTGCCGATGCGGCGGCGGCGGCGCGCCCGGACCCCTCGGTGGTCAAGACCGTGGCGCGGGCCTTCGGGCCGCAGCGCTTCGGGCTGGAGCTGCGCGATTTTGTGGCCGATCTCGCCACGAAAGGCGTTGTGGCATCGCGCTGAGCCTGCGCGGCCTCACGCCTTGGCGGCTTCCCGGGCCACGAGCTTGGGCGAGAAGATCGGCTCCCCACCTTCCGGCTTGCGGAACCAGATGTTCGTCGGACCATGCGCCTCGAACACCATGCGGCCGGGATTGACGGCAAGCGCTGCCGGCGACTTGCCGAAACAGGCGACGAAATCGGCCCAGTGGTCGTTCAGCGGCGCGCCGATGAAGCTCTCGATCAGCTGCACGTCGACGCCACAGCGGCGGCCCCATTCGCACAGCGCCAGGCCGGCATCGGGATAAAAGCGCCAGTTGTCGGTGGGATAGCGATGATAGGGACCGTTTGACGGGACGTTGATGTAGAGCACGCCGTCGGGCTTCAGCACCCGGATCGCCTCGGCGAAGGTCAGCCAGAACATCTGGCTGTGCTCGAAGCACGACGACGAGACCACATAGTCGAACCGATCGTCCTCGAAGGGAAAGCGGTAGGGATCGGTCAGGATGACATCGACGCCTTTGCCGGCGGCGAAATCCAGCCCGACATAGGAAA
>JBMOJG010000400.1:0-3834 GCA_049316925.1 Alsobacter sp.
CCCGACCGGCACGACTGATGAGCAGAAACTTGCGGAAAACACTTAATGGCACGTGAACGCCCCCCGCGGCGCATCCCACCACAGCGGCGAGTACCCGTCAAAGATGGCAGAAAAGGGTCATTTTCGAGGCCGGCGCCATGACGGGGATGCAGCCGTGACGGTCAGCGTCTCATGTCGGCGTAGCGGCGCCCGTCCGGCGACAGGCCCAGCGCCATCTTCACCCGGCCGTCATGGCCGTAGAGGTCTTCCCGGCGCTGCAAATGCCCGTCGTCGTCGATGAACACGGTGAAATAGCCGAGGTGGACGGGAAGGTGCTTCGTCAACCGGATGGTGCGCTCGCCCGAGCCGATGAGGCGGCGCAGCCGCTCCTCGGTGTAGCCCTGGTCGCCGAGCACGAACTCGGCGAGGCGGAAGGGCTGGTCGACACGCACGCAGCCGTGGCTGAACGCCCTGCGATCGGCCGAAAACAGGCCTCGCGACGGCGTGTCGTGCAGATAGACCGAATGCTGGTTCGGGAACATGAACTTGATGAAGCCGAGTGCGTTGCGCTCCCCCGGTGGCTGGCGGACCGAGATCGTGTTGCCGCGCCGGACCACCTCGTAGCCGCGGCGTGCCGCGTAGCCCGGATCGCGGGCGAGGCCCGGCAGGATCTCGTTCTTCATGATCGAAGGCGGAATGTGCCACGACGGATTGACGACGACGTGCTCCATCCGGTGTGAAAACACGGGTGTCTGCGTCTCGGTCTTGCCGACGATCACCCGTGCGCGATGGATGGTCCGACCGCCCTCGACCAGCCGGAGCGAAAAGTCCGGCAGGTTCACCATGATGTGCCGGTCGCCGAGATCCTGCGGCAACCACCGCCACCGTTCCATGTTGGCGATGATGTCGGCGCTGGCCAGGCCCTGCAGGCTGCGGGCTTTGGGATGCGGCTCGAGCAGATCGGCCGTGCGCGCGTCGAACACGCCCGTGGTGCGAATTCGATTGCGCTTCTGCAGCGCGGCAACCGCCCGGCGGAGCTCGGCGTCATAGAGCGTGTCCGGCCTTGCTTCGAGGTCCAGGCGGTTGCGCAGCACCGGCACACGCGGATCCAGAGCGCCTTCGCGCAGGGGCGGACCGTCGAAGACCGGTTGCGGCACGGGGACAGCCGCCGTGGCGTCACGCATCTCCCGCAGGTGGGCTTTCAGGGCGCGGTAGCCCGCATGCGGCGGCTGGAAGCCGGCCAGCAGGGCCGCGGGGTCGGACGCTTCCGCAAGGCCTGCCAGGACGACAGCGGGGTCGGGCAGTTCGAGCACCGGGGTGATCAGGCTGGAGAGGCGCGTCGGCTCCAGCCGGCCGCCGCGGGCATCATGCGCATAGGCGAGGGCAGCTGCCGACAGGGCGACCTCGGCATCGGCACGTGACGCGGGCGTCGGGAGTGTCGCGAGCGACGAGACCGGATAGGCGGCGGGATCGAGCCCGTCCTCGTCAGCGCGCGCCAGAAGATCGGCCGCCGCATGGGCCTTGGGGGTGGCCGCGCTGCCGGTCACCCACACGGGAGCCCAGTTGCGTGCCTCATAGAAGGTGACGAGCGCCTCGCGGTCGCGGCGCGACAGCCGTGCCAGGCCGCGGCCCAGCGGGCGGGTGGGGTCCAGGCGGCTCCGCATGGCGGTGGCGACCGTTTCCGCCTCGACGATGATCGCCGCAGCGGCTTCGGGGAGCGGCACCGTCACGGCCGTGGCCAGGCCTTTCACCACCGTGACGTCGGGCGGATCAGGCAAGGGGACGGAGATGTCGACGATGGTCGTTGCGGCAGCGTCCGGCGGCGGATCAGCGGAGACAGGCAATGACGCCGGGATTGCCGCGGAGGCCGCCGCTGCATCGACCGCCGGTGCGGACCGGGAGCCGGCTGCCGCATCCTCGACGATCAACGCCGTCGCGGCGTCGGGAAGGGGCACGGCGAGGGCCACCGGCTCGGCAGCCGCTTGTGTCTCGTCGGGGCCAGCGGCAGAGGCGGTGTCGATCGCAGGCGAGGGCCGGGATGTCGCCGAGGCGGCGACCGGCGTGTCCGTTGCCTCGACGGGCTGCGCATCGGTGTTCACCGTGTCGGCTGTCGCCGTGTCGGCTGTTGCCGTGTCCGCTGGCGGCGGATCGGCCGCCTGCGCGGTCCCTGCGAGGAGGGCGAGCAGAAGGCCGATGGTCACCGCGCGCCAGTGCAGCGGGGGCATGCCAGTCTCCGGTGAATCAGTTCGCCGTCTACTCTTTCCTTGTCACGGCCGCGGACGCCCGTGACAAGGGACTGTCATCTCGCAGGCGCGGCAGCACCCGGCCAGGGTGAGCGATTCGGCGCGCCTGTGGCGCCGCCGCATCGCTCAAGCCGCATGCTGGTCGCTGTCCCCCAGATTTTCGTCGTCGAGGCCGAGCTCCTTCATCTTCCGGTAGAGCGTCGACCGGCCGATGCCGAGGCGGCGCGCCATCTCGGTCATGTGGTTGCGGTAATGGGTCAGCGCGAACCGGATCACCCGCTCCTCGAGCTCGACGAGCGGGATCACCTCGCCGTTCTCGTCGAGCAGCGACATGATGCTGGGGTCGCGCAGAATCGACCCGGCGTCGCGCCGCAGCGGTTCGTCACCATACATCGCCGGTCCCTGGTGCACCGGCGCCGGCTCGGGCATCGGCGGCAGCGGTGGCACGCGCACCTCGAAGCCGTCGACCTGGGCGGCGATCTGCGGGAACTCGGCCACTGACAGCTCGTCGCCATCGCAGAGCACGACGGCCCGGAACAGCGTGTTCTCGAGCTGGCGGACATTGCCGGGCCAGGGATAACTGGTCAGCAGCGCGAGCGCCTCCGGCGACACGGCGCGGATCCTCTTGCCCTCCTCGGCGGCGAAGCGCGACATGAAGCGGCGGGCGAGGTCGCCGACATCTTCCCGCCGGTTGCGCAGCGGCGGGATCGTGATCGGGAATACGTTGAGGCGGTAGAACAGGTCCTCGCGAAACGTCCCTTTCTTCACGGCCTCGATCAGGCTCTGGTTGGTGGCCGAGACGAGGCGGACGTCGACCTTGACCGACTTGCGTCCGCCCACCGGGTCGACCTCGCCCTCCTGCAGGGCGCGCAGCAGCTTCACCTGGGCGTTCAGCGGCAGTTCACCGATCTCGTCCAGGAACAGCGTGCCGCCATTGGCCTCGACGAACTTGCCCGTGTGTTTCTCGGTGGCGCCCGTGAAGGCGCCTTTCTCGTGCCCGAACAGGATCGACTCGACGAGGTTCTCGGGGATCGCGCCGCAGTTCACGGTGACGAAGGCGCGGCCCTTGCGCTCCGACGATCCCTGGATGGCGCGGGCCAGCAGTTCCTTGCCGACACCCGATTCGCCTTCGATGAGCACGGGAATGTTGGACTTGGCGGCCCGCTCGCCGAGGCGGATGACCCGCGCCATTTCGGGGCTGCGGGTGACGATGTCCTTGAACGTCAGGGTGCCGGAGACGTGCCGGTTGATCCGGCGAATCTCGTCCTCGAGCGCGCCGGTGCGCAGGGCGTTCTTGATCGATACGCCCAGACGCTCGGCGCCGACGGGCTTGACGACAAAGTCGCAGGCGCCGGCGCGCATGGCCGAGATCACCGTCTCGATGGAGCCGTGGGCGGTCTGGACGATCACCGGAATGGCGCGACCCATTTCGCGCAGCCGGCCCAGCACGCCCATGCCGTCGAGGTCGGGCATCACCAGGTCGAGCACCAGCAGGTCGATGCCCTCGCCGTCCGGGCCCGTCAGCATCGACAGGGCCTGCTCGCCACGCTCGGCCGTCATCGCCTGGTAGCCAAGGCGGTTGATCATGCTCTCAAGCAGGCGGCGCTGGATC
>JBMOJG010000401.1:0-3833 GCA_049316925.1 Alsobacter sp.
CGCTGAGGCACGGCGACCTCCCTGGACCAAACGGCGCCGCCGCAATGCGGCGGCGCCCCTTCCCTGCCTCTTCGGAGCCAGAGCCATGACCATATCCGCCATCACTCCAGCCTCGACTTTACCGACCCCGGACGCCACGGCTGCCAGCTTCGATGCCGCACTCGACAGGGCGACTGCCGCCAGCGGGGCAGGCACGACAACAGGCCCTGCATCGGGCGACAGCCTGATCGACAAGGTGGCCGGTCCACGCGAAGGCATGACCATCGGTTGGGGCGGCAGCCAACTTGGTCAGGGACGCCTCGAATGCCCGTCTTCGATCGACCTCAACGGCGACGGCCGGATCGGCCTCGATGAACTGCTCGCCGCCATGGGACTGACGGGAACAAACTCGGCAGAAACGTTGATCTGATTTGATAGTATTTTTATATAATATATTTTCTCTTAAAATTCATTTTTTCTGTTTTTATATTAATCTTTATATAGTGCAATGAGGTTTTTTGCTGATTTTTGATTGAATTTTCGCGATTTTTCATTCAAATTGACGGCATCAACAACCGGCCACAGCCGGCAAGAGGAGGCCACCGCCATGACCACCGCCGTCGACACAACCACCGGCACCAACACCGCCAGCGCCGCGACCCAACTCTCGGACGCCTTCGACCAGGCGATCGCCGCTCAGGCCGCCATCCAGCAGGTGTCTATCACCCGCCAGCCGCAGCTCGACGCCAGCAAGGAAAAGCCGCGCTGATTGCGGCTACGGCGCCGTCGCGGCTCAGCCGTTGATCAGGCGCCGCGCCAGCGCATTGTGGCGCTGGGCCAGGAGACGCTCGTCGCGCGGCAGCAGCACGCTGTCGCGCACCAGCACCCGTCCGTTGACCACGCTCAGGGCGACCCGCGCGGGCGCCGTGAACACCAGGGCAGCGACCGGGTCGTGCAACGCTCCGGCGCTTGCCACGCCACCGAGATCAAAGGCGACGCAATCGGCCGCCATTCCCGGCTCCAGCGCGCCGATGTCGTCGCGACCAAGCACCCTGGCCCCTCCAAGCGTGGCGATCTCAAGGGCTTCGCGCGCCGTCATTGCATCCGGTCCGAAACCGACCCTCTGCAGCAGAAGCGCCTGACGCGCCTCGCCGAGCAGATTGCCTGAATCGTTCGACGCCGAGCCATCCACGCCAAGCCCGACTGGCACGCCCTCACATCGCATGTGGCGCACCGGTGCAATCCCGGATGCCAGCCGCATGTTCGAGCAGGGGCAATGGGCGACCCCCGTCCCAGTCCGGCCAAACAGCGCGATCCCTTCCCTATCCAGCTTGACGCAGTGCGCGTGCCAGACATCGGGGCCGGTCCAGCCGAGGTCTTCGGCATAGCGGGCCGGCGTGACGCCGAAGCGCTCCAGGCTGAACGCGACATCGTCGTCGTTCTCAGCCAAATGGGTGTGCAGCATGACGCCGTGGGAGCGCGCCAGGGCAGCCGCGTCGCGCATCAGGCCGCGGCTGACCGAGAACGGCGAGCACGGCGCCAGGGCGATCCGCGTCATGGCTCCGGACGCAGGATCGTGGAAGCGTTCCACCACCCGCCGCATGTCGGCGAGGATCGCGCCCTCCCGCTCGACAAGGGCATCGGGTGGCAGGCCACCCTCGCTCTCGCCCAGGCTCATGGCACCGCGGGAGGCGTGGAAGCGGAGCCCCATCGTGGCGGCGGCCTCGATCGTGTCGTCCAGGCGAACGCCGTTGGGGTAGAGATAGAGATGATCACTCGAGGTGGTGCAGCCCGACAGCAGCAGTTCCGCCATCGCGGTCTCGGCCGATACCCGCGCCATCTCGGGCGTCAGCCGGGCCCAGATCGGGTACAGCCGCCGCAACCAGCCGAACAGGTCGGCATCCTGGGCGCCGGGCACGGCCCTGGTCAGGCTCTGGAACATGTGATGGTGGGTGTTGACGAGGCCGGGCAGAAGGACATGCCCGGCAAGGTCGATGACCTCGTCGGCCTGAGGCGCGGCGGATTCTGCCGGTCCGACGGAAGCGATCCGATTGCCCTCGATCAGGACATGGCCGCCAGCGATCTCCCGCCGGCGGTCGTCCATGGTGACGACGACGTCGGCATTGCGCAGGAGAAGCGTCTTCATCAACCGGGTCCCTCCCCAGGCTGTCCCCCCGGGACCAGCGAGACCCGGAATGATTGCCCCGATCAGCGCGCAAGGGAAGGGTGTCGCGGCGCCGTGTTTCGGGCGGCCAGACCGACCCAGGCCGCGGCAATTAACTCTTTATTTTGACGTTTATTGAATTATGGAAGGGCACTCATCGAGCAGGCACCGCCAATGCGCACGATTATCACCTTTGTATTTGTGTTTGGCGTCGGCATGGCCGTCAACGGGCCACTGTACCTCAATGGCGAGGGCATCCGCATCGGCGAGGAGGTCAGTACTGATCGCTGGTCGAAGCTCTGCACCTACTACACGCCGTTCCGCACTTTCGCGGTGAGAAAGCCGCTCTATTCAGCCTGCGAGCTTCGTCGCCCGATCGTCTGAGGTTCCGCGAGCTAGAGCGAAATCCGAGCTGATTGCATCAGGTCGTCCGCTCTAGCTCATTGTTTTAGCATCATCTTTGTCCGCAAACCGGTGTCCACTTGGCGGGATGATGCTCTAAAGCGCGCCGGACGCGACAAGGACGCGTGCGACCTCATCGAACAGTGCTTCGGGAACATACTGGCCGAGCGGTGCCCGCGCATGGAGGTCCGCTGCCAGAGCCGGATCCTCGATCACCGGAATGCCAAGCTGCACCGCAGTCTCGCGGAACGACGCGGCCCTGGCACCATCGCCCTTCGCGACGAGAACAGGTGCCGGCGTGGTGCCCCGCTGATAAGCGATGCCAACAGCCACCCCATCGCCGGCAATCACAAGCGTGGCCCTTTCCACGCCCCTCAACGTCGGTCCGCTCAGGATCTCGTCGCGGCGCTGGCGGCGGGATTTCTGGACATGCGGGTCGCCTGAATCCTCGCGCCGGTCGCGCTTGAGCTCGCTGTCGGTCATGCGGTTCTCGCGCGTGAACAGCCAGCGGGCGAGGCGCAGGTCGATCAGCGCCGCCACCAGCAGGATGACGGCTCCGGCGGCGATCAGCGGGACGACGGTCGCCATGGTGGCCTTCTCGACGCAGCCAAGGCCGCAGGTGGGCGACCACATCACGTCATTGAGCCGGCCTCGCACGATCATCCACGCCACCGCCGCGATCAGAATGATGCGGACCAGGCTCTTCAGGAGCTCGATCAGGCTCGCCATGCCGAACAGACGCTTGACCCCCTCGACGGGGCTGAGCTTGTTGAGGTCCGGCGTCAACGGTTTCGTGCTCGCCGGAAGACCGCCCGAGTCCACCACCTGGGCGAGCAGCATCACCAAGACGGCGACCGTGAACACCGGCGCGAGGATCCGCGCCACGGCGGCACCGGTATCGACCGCAACGCGCGCTGCGCGCTGGGCAAAGGGCGCCGAGGACCCGACGGCGTCGAACGCGAAGGTGCCCTGCAGCGCCTCGCCGATGCCGGTGGCTGTGCCAACCAGAAGGGCGAGGACGGCGACAAGCGAGAGAACGCCCGGGAAATCGCGGCTGTGCGGCACCTGCCCGTCGCGGCGCAGGTCGCGCAGCCGGCGGGATGTCGGCGGGTGCTTCTTCTCCTCGGCGCTGTCGCCGGCCATCAGGGCAGTCCCATCAGGCCGCGCAGCAGCCGCGTGGCCGTGCCCCATTCGCCGGCCATGTAGCTGCCGAAGAACAGCGCGTAGATCGGGGCCAGCACGATCAACACGAGGTTCTTGGCCGTCACCGAGAGATCGAACACCGGGA